>CAJOOD010000118.1 GCA_905236085.1 uncultured Bacilli bacterium | reverse complement strand
TTTATCTTCGCTTTTTTCAGCTTCTTTATGAAGTTTTAACGCCTGGAGTATTTGCTTATCAGTAAAACGATGAACGATTTCTAGTGCTAATTCTTCACTTTCAATCCACTTGTTGTCTCGATAGATGAGAAATTTCATCGCTGGATTAAAAGCGATAATATCACCATAATGTTTTACCACTTCTTTAGCTTGTCCAATATCAGACATATCGCTAGGAACATATGATTCATTATCGCTATATTTGTCTGGTGGCACGTAATTTGGATTAGTTAATATCTTGTTTTTATAAAAAGACAATGCACTCCTCCAAATAGAATTCATTTCTTCTTTGCCAAGTGGAACTTCGCAACATTCATCATTCTTTTCTTCAAATAGTTCTCTAGCTTCATCAGTGTCACCATATCTTTTTAAGATAACAGCGGCATATTTAGATAAAGTGGAGTTCCTTTGACCAGAAGGAATGATTTGGTTATGGTCATCCATATTAGCAAAAGCATCATATGAATCTAGAAAATGATTAATAGTGTCATTGCCTGGCACCACCATCACTTCTGGCTCTTCGGTTCCAAAGAAGAATCTTGCTGAATCTTCAGCGTTTTTATCAAAGTATGGAGCGAAATTATTAACTCTAATTTTGAGATCTTTATACCTCTTCTCATCTTTGATTTCATCCATAGCCATAAAGACATGGAATTTAGGTCTAGCCGCTTTTCCATCTTTCTCCTTCATGTTATTTCTAGACATGTGGAAAACCATAAATACTCCATCAAAAGTTCTAATAACATCTTCTGGGGTAATCCAATGATTAGGATCATCGCTATGGTCATTATCACAATCCATCGCTAAACAATCAGAAACAATAAAATTATCACTTGAGCGTTTATTGTCTTTGTATTTAGCGCACACGTAATCCTTATCAAACATTTCTTTAAGGTCTTCTTTAGTGGTTTTGCTATCAATAACATATTCATGAGGATATTTGGTATTAGCCGCTACACCTAATACATTTGATTTAAATATATGCATAATTGCATCCTCCTAATTGAGTAAACAAGGAGGAAAAAACACAAGATAAATCTTCTTTCCTGTCATTTGCGATAAACAAGGCCTCTATCATTGTATTTTTCCCTTTCTTGTTGATATAAGAGCTCTTGCTTAAAAAACTCTTCTAAACTAATCTCCAAACCATGCGCTATCTTGCAAAATATCAAAAAGCCTGGTTGCGCAATTAGGCCTTGTTCAATTCTGCGATAATGATGGACATCCATGTCTAAAATACGCGACGTCTCACGTATAGACATATCAAGATCTTGCCTTTTATTGACTAGATACATTCTCATCAATTGCATGCTTGGTATTAGTACTATCCTTTCTTTAAATTTGTCTATTTGGTTAAGGCAAGACATTAGCCTTCTCATTACTACACACATTTAAGGTGTCTTTTTGGGGTATCCTTTTTGAAATTTCCCAACATAAGGACAAATATTTGTGTTTTCGTTAACCCTATTTGTTGGTGGAAACATATCTTGTGTGTAGTTTTTCCCAATCCTTATGGGACCAACGAGATATGAGTTCGCACCAAATTTTCAAAAAAAGTTAAGAAATGACATCTACGAACTCACCCCCTAATGCTCTAGGGACCAGTTCGAGTGGATTTATGACAAAAAATGAAAAAATTCTTTTATGCGCATAAGAAAAAATCTTCAAAACATTAAAGGCATTCAGATTTTAGACACGGCAAAAAATGCGTAATTTTTCTTTACGCGCGTAAAGCAACTTTTATCCGAGATATTAGATCTATTAATGAAAATGGGGACTGTGGTCGGCTATGCGAATTAGATAGATTAATTTAATATGATTGTGCGATAAACAAGAGCCATAAAAGTGTATTATCGCATTTAATCCTTTCTTCCTTCCTGCCGATTTCACAGGAAGGATTTTTTATGAATTTAGAAAACTTAAACATTAATAACAAAAATATTGATAACGCGTTATATCAGGCGATTATATTGTCCTTTTACGAAAAAGGATTATTAACAAATGATGAAATAACGGGTATCAGAAAAGATCTCCGTAAACGCGGGATATCACTTGATAATATCACTCTTAAGAGTGATGTATGTATTAAGGAGGTATCAAAATGAGTAGACAAGTAACAGTAATCGAACCTACTAAACAATTTAGATTTGGTGATAACGGTTTGATAACCACAACACGCAAAAAAGTATGTGCATATTGTCGTGTTTCTTCTGAAAAAGATGAGCAGTTACACAGCTTTGATAACCAGGTTGATGAATGGACAAAAAGATTAACAAATGACCCATCAATTGAATTTGTGGGAATATACGCTGATGAAGGTATCACCGGCACTTCTCAAGAAGAAAGAAAACAGCTTCAACGCATGATAGAAGATTGTAAACTTGGTAAGATTGATAAAATCATGACTAAATCAATCTCCAGATTTGCACGTAATGTTGCTGATTCAATTAATATTTCTAGAGAACTTAAGGCCATAGGTGTAGAAATCTATTTTGATAACGAACACATAAGCACGCTTGACCCATCTAGCGAAGTGATGTTCACCCTTTCAGCAGTTATGGCACAAGAAGAATCTAGGCATATTTCTGATAATGTTAAATGGACATTTGCCAAGATGTTTAAAGAAGGAATACCAATGATAAGTAGCAACCTTTATGGTTATAGAAAAGATCCAGAAAACAAAAAGAACCTCATTATCATCCCTGAGGAAGCTGAGGTTATTAAAGAAATA
>CAJOOD010000117.1 GCA_905236085.1 uncultured Bacilli bacterium | reverse complement strand
TCTCATCATCGAGCATATAATTTTCAAATGCTTTTAAGAAATTTTCTTCATCAACTGTTTCAAGTTGCCCATTAACCGCGAAAGAGATACGGCCAGTTTCTTCTGAGACCACCACTGTTACGGAATCAGATACTTCTGAAATACCAATAGCCGCTCTATGGCGAGAACCATATTTACCAGCAAAGGCTCTAGTAGATGGGGTAAAGAAGGCACTAGCGTAAAGGATTTGATCATCACGAATTACTACCGCACCATCATGTAATCTAGTTCCAGTATAGAAGATGGTTAATAACAATTCCTTATTAACAGGTGCATTGATTAATACACCGTTTTTACAGAAATCTTCCATATTGGTTTCTTTTTCAAATGTCATAAGAGCACCTGTTTTGCTAGCAGATAATTCTTTAACTGTTTCTTCTATAACACTATATAGAGCTTTTCTATCATAAATTTTAGAAACTCCACGTTTAGTAACTTTTCCGTTAACACGTTTAAATGGATTGGCAATAAAGTTTCTTAAATCACCTAAATTAGCAAATAGGATGATAGAGAAAGCTACAGTACCAATTCCAACCGCGGTGATAAATAATGGCAAGAGGTTAAATACATATCCGATTGCCGCTAAAACATAAGAGCTAATAGCAGCCCAATATCCACCCTTTCTTTTTACAACAGAGGCAAAAACAAAAATTAAAAAAGCGAACACAAAAGTAATTAATACGCTTTCAATTATGATATTGGCTAACGGTTTAACATCCCAAATAAATTCCATTTTCATCTCCCACATTTAAATCATAGCAAATAATTTTATTTAGGGTAGCAAAAATTTATAAAATTTTGTTTTTCTTGGTAAAAATCAATTTTTTTATTAATATTTTCAAATATTGCTCACAACAAAGGATGAAAAGTAACTATTAAAGAAAAATCTTTTATGTATAATAATTGTGAAAGAAGGTATTTATATGTCCACTTTACATATTAACGCTGACGCGGGAGCGTTTGCAAAAGTTGTTCTAATGCCAGGAGATCCATTAAGAGCCAAATGGATGGCGGAAACATATTTAACTAATTATAAGGAAGTTTGCAATCAAAGAGGCATACTTGGCTTTACAGGTTATAGCAAAAATGGAAAAAGAATTTCTATCATGGCCTCTGGTATGGGCATTCCATCTATTGGTATCTATTCTCGTGAATTATATGATGGGCACGGTGTAGAGACCATCATTCGTGTTGGCACATGTGGTGCTTATCAAGAAGAAATTAATTTAAGAGATATCATCATTGCTCAAAACGCCTCCACTGACTCCAACTGGGTCTATCAATATGACTTGCAACACTTCTCCGCTGGAGCATCTTTTGATGTTATGCTCGCCGCCTATGAAGCCGCAATTGCTATGGGAAAGAAACCAAAAGTTGGCAACGTATTAAGCGCTGATATTTTCTATGATGAAGACCCACTCCAATGGAAAAAGTGGGCAAAACTCAATGTTTTAGCGGTAGAAATGGAATCTTATGCTTTATATTGCAACGCTGCAAGATATAAAAAGAGAGCCCTATGTATTTTAACCGTCACCGATCACTTTATTAAAAAAGGTGCCTTATCTTCCGAAGAAAGGCAACTTGGTTTAGGTGAAATGATTGAAGTAGCAATCGCTGCAGCAGAGAAATTTGCCGACTAGAATAACTGTGAAATTATTTCCCCTAATTCTTCTAATAAATTTTGATCTTTTATATCAAAAGCATTAAAAGAATCAGAATCCAAATCGATAACGCCTTTGCAAGCGTTATCTTTTAATATTGGTACCACTATTTCTGATCTCGTCGTGGATGAACAGGCAACATAATTTTGCGCAACTGTGATATCTGGGACAATAATGCTTTTCTTATTTAAAATTGATTGTCCGCATATTCCCCAGCCATTAGGGATTACTAAGCAAGCCACTTCGCCTTGGAAAGGGCCTAAATACAATTTGTTGCTCTTTTCATCAAATAAATAAAATCCCGCCCAATCAGCATTAGTAAATGCATCTTTAATTAATGCGCTTAGATTAGATAAATTACTGACAAGTGGTAAATCTTTATCAATTAAACTTCTCGCTGTTTCAATTAAATATTGTTTTTCCATATCGCCCTCTAATTAACTTCCTATGAATAATTATTATACATTCTTATTTTAATTTCTATTTAAATGCTTAAATAACTCCACAAAAAAACTTCGAGTGGTATCACCCACATCGAAGTTTAATGATTCTTATCTATAAAGGATTAAAGGTTGCCTTCGCTATCATAGTCATCGACATATACTTCGATGTAGTAATAATCATCTTCTTGTCCAAGACTAACTTTTAGCATGAATTCTTCACTTGGAGAATTTAGACTAATCTCATTTGTATACACATTGATAACGGTAAATCCGGCTTTATTTAATAAAGCGATATAATTAGTGAATGTTTCTGAACCATCTTCACCAGTAAAGAATCCTATAATGGTGCCATAATGATCTGTAGCGTCTATATCAAAATAGGCGACATATTCTTCATAATAATCAGCGCCTGCTAATACAGGAATTAATAAAGAATCTGCGCAATTCCCAAGTAATTCTTGTAAAACTTCAACTCTGAATTCTTCATAATGAATAACTGGCTCTGGTACATCACCAATATAAATTTCTGCATCATTGTTTTCATCTGTATTTAAAGCAACGATAAATTCTTCGTTTGGAGAAACATAAGCATATTCATCTTCGTCAAGAGTAAATCCTGCTGCTTCTAAGTCAGTTTTATAGGCCTCGATAATATCAGAGGCTAAGGACCAATCGCCATCGGTTAAAATCTTGATGACATTACCATTAACTAAATAACCTTTTCCATTTGTTCCACTGTAGGCAGGAAGGGTATCTATGGTGTCTTCACCAAATCTATTACGAATATTAGCGGTAACAAGTTCAGCTGGCCATTCAGTAAATGGAATTATTACAGAATTAATATAATAAGTAAGATGAATTAATTCTTCGGGTTCATCAAAATAAACTTCTAATTTATTTTTGTATTGGCCGTTAATAATTTCCGCTGTTGCGGTTAAATTATCATCATCTTTTTCAACTGTGAATCCAGCTTCTTCTAATTTTAATAAATAAGCTAAATAATCATTTTTATCAGCGCCATAAACATCAACATAGCCTAATAAATCACCTTCATCACCATAGATAAACCTCACTATTTCTTTTGTGTTTTTGAACGGGTGGAATGGCTATTGATTATTGGTTATTTTGTAACCATTCACCAATATCAATTATTCGAATTCCCTCATATT
>CAJOOD010000116.1 GCA_905236085.1 uncultured Bacilli bacterium | reverse complement strand
TGAATATAAAAAAGACCTGTCCGATTTAGACAAGTCATCACGCAAACGAGTTCGCGTAAAGAATCTAATGGCGGAGCAAGAGAGACTCGAACTCTCGCGCCAGTTACCCGACCTACATCCTTAGCAGGGATGCCCCTTCACCAACTTGGGTATTGCTCCAGTCAGCCTTAATATATTAACATATCAGGCCGAAAATAATCAATTATTTTAATATGCCTTTGCAAATAAGACTAATTTTTTAGCTTTCTTGCCACATATTGGGCAAGTATCACCGAATCCTATTTGATTAAATGGCATACATCTAGATGTCGCAGTGGTCGCTTCTTTAATCTTATCTTCGCAAGCTCTTTCTCCACACCACATCATCTTGGCATAGCCGCCTTTATTATCAACGGTGTCTTTTAATTCTTCCAATGAATTAACTTCACTCATATGATCTAATAGATAACGATGGGCTTTTTCATACATTTCTGAATGAATTGTTTTTAACAAGACTTCTACTTTTTCTTCTAATTCATCTTGTTTAATGATAATCTTTTCGCCATCATTACGCTTAGCTAATACTGCGACACCATTTTCGATATCACGTGGACCAATTTCAATTCTTAATGGTACGCCTTTCATTTCCCATTCAGCGAACTTAAAGCCAGGAGTTCTATCAGATTCATCAACTTTAACACGATATCCTAATTTCTTTAATCTTTCGCCTAATTCTCGTGCAGCGGGGATAACTCCAGGTTTTTGTTGAGCCACTGGAACCACGACTATTTGTATAGGAGCGACATTTGGCGGTAATACTAAGCCATTATCATCTCCATGAACCATAATAACCGCGCCTAATAATCGAGTGGAAACACCCCAAGATGTTTGATGAGGATAGGCTAATTTACCATCTCTACCTTGATATTGAACATTAAAAGCTTTGGCAAATCCTTGACCAAAATAGTGAGTGGTACCAGCTTGAAGGGCCTTGCCATCCGGCATGAGAGCTTCAATAGAATATGTCTCTTCCGCTCCAGCGAACTTTTCTTTTTCTGTTTTTTGTCCTTTAGAGAAAGGAATCGCTAATAAGTCTCTACCACATTCATCATATATTTCTAACATTTGAAGAGCTTCAGTTCTTGCTTCTATTTCTGTTTCATGCATGGTATGACCTTCTTGCCATAAGAATTCTGAGCCTCTTAAGAATGGTCTAGTGGTCTTCTCCCATCTAACAACAGAACACCATTGATTATATAATTTAGGTAAATCACGATAAGATTTAATAATTTTAGAATATAATTCTGAGAATAATACTTCACTAGTTGGTCTAACGATAAGACGGTCTTCTAAATCGTTCTTGCCTCCAATTGTGCATATTAGTGTTTCTGGGGCGAAACCTTCAACATGTTCTTTTTCTTTATTAAATAAAGATTCAGGAATAACCATTGGCATATAGACATTTTCATGACCGGTTTGTTTAAATCTCTTATCTAAGAAATTTTGTATTTGTTCCCATATCGCATAACCATATGGCTTATAGATGATAAAACCTTTAACCGAAGAATAATCCATGAGATCCGCTTTTAAGCAGACATCGGTATACCATTTTGCAAAATCGTCTTCTTGACGAGTAATGGATTCATTTTTAATGTTGTTATTTGCCATAATTTTTCCTACCTTTTTGCCCATTTGAGCTGAATTCTGCAATCTTTTGCATCTTTTTCTTTTCCACTGGTAATATCATTTCATTAGATGGAGATATGACTTCACTGCTGACATAATTAACACCAGATTTAATCATTAATTCTACTGATTGCCATCCTTCAAGTCCAGTGGCAATAATAGGTTTGTTGTATTTTAATAAGGATTCAATAAGAGTCCTAATTGATAAACGCTTAATATTATTCTTTTTAATCTCACCTGTCATTGATGTTCCAGCGACGAAATAATCAAAGACACGATAAAACGATGTATCAAGTAATAAATTCTTATCTTTCATCTCCATCGCTAAGCGATAGCCTAGAGATTTTAAAGATTCTAATTCGTTCTTTAATTCTAAGATATGACCAGAATTCTGTGATATTTCTTGTTCATCAAACATCAATATCAATTTCACTTTTTCAATGCGTGATATCGTTGGTAAGATGGTCTTAATATTTTCAAAATCGTGAATACTGACTCTAAAGAATAATGGGATTCTTAGATTTGGACTCTCATCCGCATATTTAGGAATAACAGTCTTAGCCACTAAATTAAATAATTCCCTATTTTTACCTAACATAGAAGCATAACGGACCATTTCATTATAACTAGCAAAGCTAGTACCATATGTTTTTGCTGTTTCTAAATAGCCAAATACGCTTTCTTTTTCTACATCTACGATAGGTCTAAATAGACATTTAACATGACGAGAAGAGATTAATTTTTCAATTTGATCTCTACTTCTATCGCGATAGACATCTTCTTTGTTATCTGTGGATAATATTCTTTCATAGCAATATATCTCATGGTCATCTTGTATAGCAGTTAAAGAGGCTTCTTGAGCATGAGATACGATATCGCCAAAATTATGATAGAACATCATATTTTCCACTAAACCGATACCAAATTTAATCTTGCCACCATAATCATTAATAGCGATGACTTTTTTCATCATCTTAGCCATTGATGAAGCTAGTTGATAAGCTTCTCTTCGATCATCTATTTTTAAATCTACGACCACTAGTTCTTGACTATTAAGTTCAATTAGATGACGAGGATGAGAAGAATCATAAGCAAATGGGTATACTTGATCTTTTATTTTTAGCATCATCAATTTCTCTTGTTCATTTTCACTAAAGACCTTATTTAAGATGGATAATCTAATAGCAAAAGTGTATCCTTTTGTGGATCTAGATTTATTGATAATATTGTTCATCGTCAGCATGGTTGTGACGCCTTTACCGCCTTTTTGCGGGGTTTTTTTCATTTCGATGTTCTTATTCATCGGAGTGATGAAGTTTAATAATTGCATCTCAAGATGGATGATTCCATATTGTGGTTTATAATCAATTAATCTTAATAATGAGAAGACATCTTTATGCGTATTATCATCTAACATATCCGCTTCGATGTATCGAGGTGCGGTAGAGATATCTTCACAAATCTTGAATATCCAGTTTCTTAAT
The DNA here is from genome assembly GCA_905236085.1 of uncultured Bacilli bacterium. Lineage (GTDB taxonomy): Bacteria > Bacillota_I > Bacilli_A > RFN20 > CAG-826 > CAJOOD01. The sequence goes on along the minus strand of CAJOOD010000116.1, from coordinate 1,858 downwards.
CTAGATATATCAGCGACATTAAACATCGCATAAAAAGAATCTAAATCCGAGGTGTGCTTGTTGGTCATATCACTTCTTGTAAAATAGGTAACATTTCTTTTTTTAACATCGATGATATATATTCGTATGGTATTGGATTCTTCTTTGATAACTTGATGGTATTTCTTTTCTCTAACTTTCATAAGGATGAAAAAGAAGACAACAATAATTAAAAATATACCAGTGGAGATAACTAATATCACTAATGTAAGATGATTAGCAATCCACCTGCCTAATCTAGCAAAGAAATCACTAAATGCGTTATTTTCCGCTAAAAAGTTAATAAAATTAATGCTTCCCATATCAATCAATATTATATATGTTTTTCAAAAAACATAAATCTAAAAAATATTTAACGCTTATGATGACATTCGTGAATCATGGACAAATCGATAATATTTTCTCCGTTTAATAATGATTTTACTGCCTCATCAGCCTTACCATTTACACCAGGAATGACTTTGATATTATTAGAATTTAACAATTCATAAGCATGACTTCCAATACCTCCGCATAAAAGAATATCGGCATCTAAATTAATTAATAATTCCACTAATTCGTGATGAGAATAACCATTATTATTTATTATGGTGTCTTTAATAATTTTATTATCTTCAACATCGTACAACTTAAAATATTCGCAAGAACCAAAATGAGAAAATATTTCCATATTAGAGATATCATAACAAGTAGCGATTCGCATAATTTGTCCTCCGTTAATATAGTATATCTTATTAATAAGATAAAGGCAAATCATCTAACTTGAATTACACTTTGATAAAAAAAATATGTATAATTCTTCTTGTATGAAAAAGAAAATCAAATATTTTGATCTCTTATATTATCTTCTCGCTTTAGCCGCAATTATTTTTTTACTAATTCTATTTACTAATGCGATTACGACACTGATTAATTTAAGCGTTTCCCAAATTGGTTATGCACCTCTACCCCTTAAATTCGATGTTGATGAATTAGATGATAGAGTTAGACAATTAGCCTCCGCTTTAAATAAGGATGTTAATGATATTGAGCAATATAATTATTGTTTATCTTTAATTAATTTAAATTATGTTATTGTCGCTAATGAATATGTCTATGGAGTTTATGCGAATATATCTATCCCTCTAGTAATATTAGAAGGAGTTGGTATTATTTATTTCCTCATAGGAATGTTTATCAATTTTAAGAATATGAGCGTTACCGAAGCTGTGTTTAATAAAGAAAGTTTAAAGACACCTGGAATAAAATCTTTATTAACTTTAAACATTATTGCTGGTATATTAAGACTAAAGGCTAAAGATGAAAATCTTAAGCCTGAAATTGAATAAAAAGGAGAAAGAAAATGAGAACTTTATCAAGAATCATGTATATCATTTGTATAATTTTTTCATTTATTGCCTTTGTTGGCACGCTTGTTTTAGGAATTGTTTATTTAGTCCAGCAAGGTACCGGCGGAGCGGTTTATGATGAAATGGCTAGAAATGGCGTCACAGCCGTTCATTTATTCTTATTAAGTGGCTGTTATTTATTAGACATGATTATCTGTCGAATCGCCATGAGAAGAGGCCACTTAATTTTAAGAATTATCTTATTGGTATTCTGTGTCATGTCCGGTAATATCTTTGGTATCTTAGGCTCTATATTTGGTATTATCGCTGATGCCACACATCATTAATTAACGCTAAAATTCTAATAAAAAGTCCACTTTTGCGTGGATTTTTTTATTTTATGCGAATAATATTGCGATTAAGGCCATTAATTCATTATGTGAGATAAAGCCTTCTATTTCATATAGATATGGTCCACAATATTGTTTAAT
>CAJOOD010000115.1 GCA_905236085.1 uncultured Bacilli bacterium | reverse complement strand
ATTATGACCCGAACAACTTCAGGCTGTACTTCATGGATACGGGGCTTCTTATAGGAGCACTTGACGATGAGGCCCAAAGCGATTTGAGGAACAACAAAAACTTTAACGCGTGCAAAGGAGCGATTTACGAGAACATCATCGGCGATATGCTGGTAAAGTCTGGCTATGGTTTGTTTTTCTACAAAGATGAGAAGGGACACCTGGAGATGGATTTCTTTGTGAGGGATACCGATTCCTTGGTACCGGTAGAAGTAAAATCGAATGATGGCGCTACGATATCGCTGAAGAACTTGATTGAAAAGGACAAATACCCTGATGTGAGATATGGAATAAAACTAGCGAACAAGAACATCGGCTTCAACGGGAAGTTTTATACATTCCCATATTTTTTGACCTTTTTGCTTAAAAAATTTCTCAACCAATAGTTAGCGATATTTCCTTTTGCCTTCCCTCGTTGGTCTTATGATTGATGAGGGCATTTCCTTCATGTACGAATATATTATTTAAGGATTGGTAATAAAAAATGATCCATTGATGGCCACGAAAAATAGAACGGATTTTACTGATTAACCGCCTGCGAGCCTTAAAAATCCTGGGCGGTTTTTGCTTTGAAGCTCCATAAAAGATTTTTCAAAGCGAATCATCATGCTTTATTGGTGTTAGGTGTTCGATATATGCAGACATATAAGCCGCTAATAGATAATAGATTACCGGTTATGACTATCTATTAACTTTTCATTAACTTTTCATTAACTTTTCATTAACTTTTTATCAACTTTTTTCTTTTATAACTTATGGGCATGATTATTTTTTAGCCCAGTAAGTCACATTTTACTCTTAAAACAAAAATTAATAATAGACATATGATTTTATTAACAATAAAATAATAAAGAACAGCAACGGAGGCTTATCAAATGGATAATTATGAAAAATCTATAGGCTTAAAAACAATAGGATTAACATTTGTTAGACATATATTTGAAATATTGTTTATCTTTATTCCTGTCGCTTTAGCCGCATATATCGTTACCAATAATTTTATGACTAAGACTTATATATCTTCCGTAACAGTATCTAAGTCAACAGTCTTTTCTACCGCTCAATTCCAAAATCTATCATTAGGTATTAAAGCAACAGAAATTACTGATGCCGTAGCGGAAAATCTTACTACTGCAGGAACTAAACACGCAAATGGGACTGCGATTACCAGCGATGAAATCTATTCTGGCATTGCTATGCCGTCCTCCTACACTAATGGAGCATCAGTATCTATTAGTTTTACATTCCAATCCACTGATTCAACCATTGTTCAACCAGTATTAAGTGAATTATCCACCTACGCGGTTAACAAATTAGTGGAAGCAGGTGGAGACTTTGCTACTTTAAAAATCACCAGTGAAGCATCCGCAGCATCTAAGAATAGCAGTGAAAGAAAATATTTCCTCATCGCCTTAGTCGCTGATGCGGTATTAGCCTTAGGTGTACCATTCATCTTCGAAATAGTAGGGGATGAAGTATATGATAGAAAAGATATCGAGCATCTTGGTTCAGATGGCTTTGAATTAAAGGTATCTAAATAGGAGGGTATATTATTATGAGTTTATTTAACAAGACCACTAAAAAAGAATTAATGATTAATAATATGCTTAATGTCAAAGACAACAATGACATATTAGATTCATTCACCGTCATGCAAAATGAAATAGAAGTATCATTTAATACCCAAGTAGTGGCTATTACTTCTATTAATAGAGATGACTACGCTGCAGCGTTTGCTAAAGGCTTCGCGGATACATATGCCTTACATAATTCTAAAGTATTAATCGTCGACGCTAATCTATATAATCCAGTATTAAAAGAATTATTAGATAACGCTGGTATAGAAACTAAAAAGAGCAATGAAGAAGATAATATCATAGCCTTAAATGAATCTGTATCATTATTATCACTAGCGAAGGCTACTTATCCTCCAGAAATATATAAAGGTGGAACCATACATAAGATTATTGAAGAAAATAAAGATAAATTTGATCACTTCGTTATCTTAACCCCATCTATTAAAGAACATAAAGAATTAGTCTTATTAAACGATGTTGTTAATTCTGTTATCTTATTAACCCAAAGAAATATCACCAAACGTAAAGATATCTTTGAAGCGATAAGATATTGTGCTTATAGCAAACTCCCATTAGCGAAAACAGTTGTTCTTAAATAAGATAATTAAACAAAATTAATAATATTAATATCTAGAAAAATAATGCATAATAAATGTGTTGTTAGTCTAGATATTTTTATTTTATGAAGAAATTATTATCATCCATATCATTATTATTAGGTATAAGTATACCTATATTATCTATTAATAATATTCATAATGTCGAAGCGGAAGCTAATAAGATGTTATATATTGACTTATCACTTAATGATAAATTCTTAGAAGATGAAGCTCATCCTTATTTAGAATATAACGATGGAGAATTACATAATATCAACTTATTATTAATTGATAATGATATATATCAATTAGAAAATAATATCCCTCTAGATATATTAGATAATGAGGAATATGGATTTAGATTATGTGCTTATAATGGAGAATATCATTCTATATATATTAATAAGGATATATTAGAGGATATCAGATACAATTACATCTGCTTAGATGAATATATCATCGATGAAGATTCTAATATCTTAGGATATGGATATTATGGCGATAAAATAATTAATCCAGGTGCCACATATAAAACTCAAAGAATATGGCTCAATAATGATAATGAAGAATTTTATGATGTCGATGATTGGTCAAGTGAGAGCAAGAATGCGATAGGGTATATCAATCAAGATAAATACAATAT
>CAJOOD010000114.1 GCA_905236085.1 uncultured Bacilli bacterium | reverse complement strand
TATTTCGGACTATTTTCTCGCTTATTGATAACATGACATTTTTTGATTTTTCTCAAAATTTTAAAGTAGACCCCGACGGGATTTGGGCGAGTTCAAATCCCATACACGCAACCCCCACTTTTTACCTATTAAAAAAGACACCGTACTTTACTATATGAAAAATTAAATGAAATAGAAAATCAATAAAACAATCAATTTTATCTAAGGAAGACTTTTAAACAAATTGCAATTAGCAAAAATGAAGAAAATGTCAAACTTATTTGAAAATATATTTATATTGTAAATAAAATGTTGCTATATGTCTAACTAGAAAGGATTTAAAGACATGGTTAAAAAATTACTTAAATATGCTGGTTTATGCTCAATCGTGTTAACTATTGTAGCCTTCATTTTATTAATGAGCACTTCTGCGCTATATTATGATGCCAATAGTAAGGTTGCTGGCACAATTGCTTTATTTGGTGATGGTAATTTGAAGAGTTCTGGTGTTGTTTTAGCGGCATGGATTCTACTCATTATCGCTTTATTAGTTTTAATATGCATTGCTGTCTTACCATCTCTCAAATTAAAAGTTAGCCCATTAATCGTTGTTTGCTCAAATTTATTTGCAGTACTTGCTTTAATTGTTGCAGGTATCTTAGTCTTCACAACTAAGAGTGCATTTATGGACGCAAACGGTTTGATTGGTGCTTTTTTAGCAGACTACAATTTAGGTGCTGGTTACGTCATCAGCGGCATCTTATTATTACTCGCTGGTTTAGTCGCTGTTGCTCCTCTTGTTTACAATTTAATTGAAAAAAAGAAATAATAAACCACAATAATTTACATAAAAGAATGCCTTTTTGCGGCCATTCTTTTATTTTTGCATAGATTTTGTAATTAGAAAAATTCTTTAAATTCATCTAAAGAAGATAAGAAATGACATTTATTATATGTGGAATCTTTTAAAAATCCTTCATCTCTCATATGAATAAAGAAATCATTTAATAAGTCATAGAAGTGGTCAATGTTATATAAAATAATCTTCTTATCTGGAAAATACAATGGAGCGTAACATATGACTTCTGATATCTCATCTAAAGTTCCGATGCCACCAGGTAAGGCAATAAATGCATCAGCGAGTTCAATCATCTTATTACGGCGTTCCGCGAATGTTTTAGCTACATAATAATGCGCTAATCCGGCCTTGGATAATCCCATATTATTAAACATTTCTAATTCCACGCCAGTGACTTCTGCTCCACAAGAAATAGCTGTAGAAGCCACCACACCCATAATACCAATATCACTTCCTCCATATATGATGGAATGACCTTGATTAGCGAGATAGGTGATTAATTCTTTAACTTTTTCTTCATGGATTTCTTTGTTTCCAGAACAAGATCCACAATAAATAGCAATATTCATAATTTTTACCAAACTGATTATAGCAAATAAAGCGCTAGCCACCAAGAAAACATTTAATGTTTTACTTGATATCGTTTGCCTAAATTAATATATTGCTATTATGAGCAAAGCTAGAATAAAACTATCCGATCATTTCACTTTTAGAAGAATATTAAGATTTGTCTTTCCTAGTGTCATCATGATGTTATTTATATCTATTTACAGCGTAGTTGATGGTTTCTTTGTTTCTAATTTTGCCGGAGAAGATGCCTTTGCGGGTTTAAATTTTGTCTTCCCTTATTGCATGATAGTGGTGGCTTTCTCCTAAATGATAGGAAGTGGGGGCTCCGCTTTAATTGGAAAACTATTAGGGGAGAAGAACAATATTAAAGCCAATGAGATGTTTTCTTTATCGTTTTATTTCTCGTTAATATTAGGCGCTATATTAACAATAATAGGGGAAGCCTTATTAGAACCATCGATGCGACTATTAGAAGCGGATGGAGTTTTATTAGAACAAGCTCTAATCTATGGAAGAATATTCATATTAGGAACCATACCATATGCCATACAAATAGAGTTTCAAAATCTATATGTCACTGCAGAAAAACCAAAGATAGGTTTCCTAGTAACATTGATATCAGGGCTTATTAATATCGGTTTAGATGCCTTATTTATCATCGCCTTTTCTATGGACGCTATGGGGGCGGCGATAGCCACCATCAGTGCGCAATATATCGGTGCGATTATCTCCATTATTTATTTTTCAAAAAAGAACAAATCATTATTAAAACTCGGCAAAAACCACCTATATTTAAAGGATTTGCTTAGAGTATGCCTAAATGGGATATCTGAATTATTATCAAATATCTCTATTTCTATCGTGGGATTATTATATAACAATCAGTTACTTAGATATGCTGGAGAAAAAGGTGTATCTGCTTATGGAGTATTGATGTATGTATCATTTATTTATATAGCGATATTTATTGGCTATATCGTAGGTATAGCTCCAGTCATCTCATATCATTATGGCGCGAAAAATAAAGAAGAATTATCATCGTTATTTCAAAAATCAATGATATTAATCGCTGTAACATCAGTGGTGCAGGTGTTAATCGCAGAATTATTAGGAGGCTTCTTTGCTAGAGCTTATGTTGGCTATGACACTGAATTATTAGAACTAACTAAAAGAGCGTTCTTTATTTATTCTTTTAATTTCTTAATATGTGGGTTTAATTTATTTCCTAAACTTTTCTACTAACAAACTAACAACCTAAGATATTGGGTGGTAGTATGGTTAAAAATTGATAATGAGCAATAAATTGCTCATTTTCTTTTTGCAATTCATAGGTTTTAATGATATTATGGTAGTAGTCTACTAACAAGGAGATAATGTCATGATTTATACTGAGATTGAATTAGAAATACCTAAGAAAAAAAGAATCCAAAAATCCACCGGATATGTTTATGAAATATTGGAGAGAAATAATAAAGAAACAGGTAAAGACAAAGTAATACTTGTGGGTAGATTATCAAAAAACGGTTTATTAAATCCTA
>CAJOOD010000113.1 GCA_905236085.1 uncultured Bacilli bacterium | reverse complement strand
GATACATAAGGCGGTCTCGATTTCTAGGAAAAAATAGCTTGCCAAGTTTTCTCCTAACGGGCCACATTCGTATTTCTATTTAATTAGCGTTATAGTGATTTGTCTTCCCTGGAATATGGGAGGATGGCTATCTCTAAATTGCTGTTCTTCGTCCTTAGTTCATCCATGAACGATTGCTCATCGTCTTGGTTCTTCATTTCAATTTTAAATGTCAGCATAACCAATGTACCCATAGCAACAGTCTTTGCTTCCAATAATTCGTTGTTCTTTAAATATTTAGAGAAGACATCTTTAAATGCTTTCTTATATTCTACAGATTCTGGGATCGTAACTTTTAGTAATTGCTCGCCACTAAATTTCTTATTGGCAAAAATATTAAATCGACTCAACATAATAAATGCAACGGCAACCATAACAGTAAATATAATAGCGAAGACTAAATAGCCTAATCCGATTATCAATCCAATAGCGACATCAGTGAATAAGACAATTAATTCTTCACCTTTGCTGTTCATACTCCTAAATCTTATAAGACCTAAAGCCACTGCGATAGTAGCTATTCTTACCACTCCAGAAGTAGCATCATTTAAGAATATTCCCACCATCGATATTACTGCAGCAACAATAATGGGCATTAAAGCTGATGTGATGAAAAAACTTTTTGTAGAATGAAGTTTTCTTGATATCACAAAGGTAAAAGTAACGCCAATAAGCAAGGAAGCGATAATCAATAATAACGCCACCAAAATTGGGTTTAAATTAGATAAATAATAAAATAACGATTCCATATTAATTTAGTCCTTTCTTTATTTATTATTCATAGTCATATATTTTTTATAAGCCATTCCAACTTTAGAAAAGCTGGATTTATATATTTGACCTTTATTTAAAATATCACTTAGCCAATTCGGCACAGCGGATTGTACCTTTATTTCCAAGATAATAGTGTCTTCATTAACAATATAATCACAGTCATCAATATTGTTGAAATCAATATTGTCTGCTTGATATTTTAAGTCATAATCAAAAGTCACTCTTAAATCACTATTATCCTGATAATAAGCAATCCTTTTACAAGATGTTAAAAATGCTGGTATCAATTTTCCATAAGTATTGCGGAACTCCACTAATTCTTTACCTATTTGTGTATCATCTAGGTTACTATCGTAATTAAAGAAAGCATCCACTTCCTCTTTTGTAGTTTTAATTCTTCTTTTATAAACAACTTTATAGAGTTTTCGTTTTATCTCTAAGAAATAATCTCCAGTATCATATCTTCTTAATCTGATCTTCTCCTTGAATTTTGGCTTTTGGATGGATGTCCTTATCAATCGATAATCAGGTGTATCATAATAGATAGATACAATATGAGATTCACCATAACCATCAATATTCATATAATTGATTAGTTGTTCTTTCATATATTCAAATTGAGACTTATTCAAAATAAATTTCAATTCGTAGCGTTTCATCGTGGTAATAGACATGTGTATCACCAGCTTGTTAAAGTAATGTTATTTCTTTTTAGATAATTGTTTCCATCACTATTCATCTTATCACTATAAATAATAAAAGATTGATACTGGATATCTAGCCAGAAAGACATAAGGGTTCTATCGGATAATCTATATGAATAGTAACCCTCGGCAAGGGTAATATTTTCACTGTGTGCTTTAACATCATTCCTTAAAGAAGCACTTTCGGTGGATGAGCCGATAGTGACAAGTGTTCCTCCATAAATCTTGGCATCGTAAACGGAGGATAGAGGTAAAGCATTATGATAATAGGATGATGGTCCTCTAGTAACAACGATTCCTCCTCGTTGAGTATAAACACCATTGGAATCAATGCCATCGCTATTTATGCCTTTGACAGTGATATCAACTTTTCCACCAGTGATATTGATTTCAGGTGTTTCACTAGTTCCTTTCATCGCGTTGATGCCATCATCGGTGGCAATAAAGGAAGACTTTCCTCCTGAAATGTTGATATATGTGCCCTCGATAGCCTCATGGGATTCTAAAACATATATATTCCCGCCTGAGATATTGACTTCATTATCTCCATGAATCGCATCATCGCCTGAGATTAGATAGATATCCCCGTTGCTTATATCGATATTTCCTAATCCCCGATTACTGTTGCCAAGCAATTTCCCCGCGTTTGCGTGGATCGCAT
>CAJOOD010000112.1 GCA_905236085.1 uncultured Bacilli bacterium | reverse complement strand
TACTATTAGAAAACTTGACCATATAGAATACATAATATGTTGCTCTAACGGTTGCATCTACTTTTGTGAATATATTCTTAGGAGTAGCATAAGTTATAGTTTTCGTTGTGCTATTATATGTTATACCGGTAGCATTAGCGGTTGTGTTAACAGCCCAGTTATTAGCATCACTATCAGCACTTACATTAAATTTATCATCAGATGAAGCACCTAATATTGTTGTATATCCAGTTCCATTTGTACTATCCGCAGTATAAATGTCAATAGCCCAACCAATATTAATTAGAGTTCCAGGAGTACCTGAACCCGCAACCTTTCTTGGCAAAGCTAATGATTGTTTCGATGAATTATTAGAAACAATGGATTTAATAGCAAATGTCATGCTAGTTACATCGCTGAACTGTACAGCGAATAACATTTTTTGACCAGGTCCTAAACCAGTAAGACTTGTTGCAGAAGAACCGCTAGAGATTTGAGTAAAATCAGTAGCGAAATTTTCTGGACTAGCTGGACTATAAGAATCATCGCCATTTCCATTATATGCCCAGTATGTAAAGTCATCAGGTCTACTCACCGTAATTGTTGTGCTACTTGATTCCGCTTGAACGGTCACTGATGCATTTGCTTGAAACCAGGCAAAAGTACAAATAGAAGCGCTAAAAACCGCTAGAAGAGAGACTCCTATCGTAGACAATAAAGATAATCTTCTTACGGTTTTAGATTTCATATTATTTTTGATACCTTCCGTCTAATTCTTTATTCTCGCCTATAAAGCATAAATCCACGCCTGAATTCTTAATTGATAAGACTCTATGTGCGTAATTTTTGTCACTGCTAAATTTCTTTAAATCTATTTTAGCATATTTTACCTTTATAGGTAAATCATTATTATCAACTTCAATAGAGGATAAGGCGAATACGAATCCTTTATCGATGAGATATTTAACTAAATCTAGATTGGCTCTAATGTAGGTTTCAGATGTTTCAATGATTAATTTATCTAGCCCTACTTTCTTCTTATTGATTTCATTTTCTATCATGGCAAAGATAGTCTTATCAAAGGCTTCTCTAGCAAGATAGAGACTATAGATATTATTAGATGAGAAATCAATAGATCTAATCGTTCTTTCAATTAAAGCGATATATAGATTTTCAATCTTGGCGTATAAGGTGATTTGATCTTCCTTGATAGGATGATGTTCTTCATCATAATAATCATAATGAACTTCCTTGATATTAGTGTTGGTCTTATTATCGTGGATATTTTCATATTTTAATGGAATCTTATCATTCTTTAGAGATATATCGATTTGTTCTAGATAATGTCTCTTCTTATTAACCGCGATAGCTTCACCAGATAGACGATATAATCTACCTCTCTTATCCGCGAGTGCGAACATGGTTCGACATAATGAATCTAATGAGAAGATAGAATTAATTTCTAATGGATAAGATAGCATCACCATCTTAGGTGTTAGAGCGATACCTTTTTCATTGATGCCTAATTTATCTTCAAAGGCAAATGATAATCTTCTAGCCACTTCTATGACATCGCTTTGTGAAGCATTTTCAAAGATATAGACTAATTCATCTTCCGCTTTACGGTAGATGTTACCATTGATGAGATACATCTTAAATATTTCAAATAATTGTTCGATAATCTCTTCTTTATCCAACTTATATTTAAGAGCGGTATCATCTAAGAATTCAATCTTAAAGGCTAAGACATAACCTCTTTGGTCATTATTAATAAGATCTAATAATCTTTCTTCTAATAAGGCTCTACCACGAGCGACATTTCTTAAATTGATGACATAGATCTTATGGTGCCCATGATAATTAAACGACCTGATACGATAATTATTAGAGCCGATAAACGGTAATAATTTATCCATACCACCTGGATTACGTAATGGACATAAATCACATGGTTTATTTCTATTAAATAAGGTCTTATAACATTTCTTATCAGTGATTTCGACTTGGAATTTACTTCTTAGATTCGCGGAAGCTTCTAAGATATTATAATTATCATCCACTTCATAAGAATATGATTGATGGATAGATAATAAATCTTCTAATTCTTTAGCTAAATCTTTATAAGCATATTGGTTCTTAAATGGGAGATATAAGGCGATAATTCCACCCATAAATTCTGATAAAATAACCTGCTTTTGATATGATAATACCTTGATATCATTAAGTGAGGCTAGGACTAATGTTAATTCTAATCCATCCACTTTAAATAGAGGTATTTCTTCATAATATTTAAATTCTTCAAATTCGGTTTTTTGATATTCTTTTTCTTTGGCGTATCTTACTATTTTATAATTTTCACCATTAACTTTTAAAGCGGCGTGAGTATAAGGAAGATAAGATAGAGATTCTTTCATGAATTCCACTAATAAGTTTTCATCCTTATTCGGATTATATAGATATTTAAGGAAGATATGATGATAATTAAACACCTCTTTTCTATCCTTAGAATAGATATTTAATTTCTTATTCTTCTCCCCTTCTTTATCAAAGGCATCTATAAATTCATTGAGATTATAATCAGGATAATATACGACATCTATTTCTTTATTTTTAGAGATGAGATATTGGTTTAATTTCTCTTCTAATTTAGTTTTTAATGAGAAATTAACAATGATAATATCTAATTCATTTTCTCCTCTAGCAAAATAGGTATCAGTAAAATTATCCATGATGAATTTATATATGTCTTCATCAGGGTTTAGATATCTTAAATAGCACATATTAGCTACTTCATTTAGATTGATAGATTTAGCAAAATAATCTAAGAAATTCTCTTTCTTATATACCCTACCTTTAATCAATAAAGTATCTTGATAAGATAATTCCTCCATCCTTAGAGCTACTTCTCTTAGATTTTCATCTTTCATAGCTTTATCATCGATGAGGATATTTTCTCCTCTTTGATAATTATCTAGGGCCTTTAATAATTTATCTTTTTCTTTCGCTCTTTCTTGTTTATTTTGTTTCTTTTCTATACTTCCTAATATCAATACGACAACAAAGATTAATAAAGCCATAGCCATCGCCACTAAGGTGGTGATAATAAAGGCATAGCTACCATCTTTGATAGTTAGGGCTAAGATTAATGAGGCAATAATCAAAGCGAATAATACCAATAGTACAATTTTAAATGTCAGTTTAGCGTCACGTATTTTCATTGTTTGTTGGCCCTTTCAATGATATTAGTGTTATTTCTAAGTTTGTTAATAGAAAACATTAAAGCGATAAGTAAGACGACAAATACGCTTAATAAGATATAAGATATGATGGCGAGTAAGACAGCATTTTGTCCCACATTAGTGCTATTAGCTTTATTAAGAAATAAGATAAAAGTAACCACACTTCCACCTAAAGAAGAACCCATCAAAACAATGATAATGAGAGATAATAATATGTATGAATTATATTTCTTCATTTTATTCCTTCTTCTTTTGCATTTCTTTTAAAGCTTTCTTTTTCATGGCTTGATATTGTTTTTCCATCTCTTCTTTGATATCGAGCCTCATCTCCTCTTTCATTCTAAATAAGGTACATGCCTCTTCATCGTTGAGGTCTATCCCGCTAGCCTCTAGAGCTTTAGTTATTTCTTCATCTCTTATCTTTTTCTCTTTGATGTATTTTCTAATGACATCAAATATCGACATACCAGCGATTAAGACTAGAGGTGTAATAATAGCCACTGGGAAGAACCACGCTGATTTATTCTCTCCTGTTCTAGCGGAAGCATAGACCGCAGCATCAGGAGATGAGATTTCTAAGAAGCCTCCTAAGGCTTTAGAATGATAAGTGACTTTTCCGATTAGATAATCTTCTGACCACTCTTCTTTTAGTAGATTTTTATGAGCAAGAGGATTATCTCCCATTGTTAAGAAATGATATTTGCCTTTTTTTTCATCAAATTCTTTCTCAACTACTCTATGGGTATCAGGAGCATTTATCTTGTCATAATAGAAGGTGACGATATCTCCATCTTTTTCATAGTCGACGAGTTTCCC
>CAJOOD010000111.1 GCA_905236085.1 uncultured Bacilli bacterium | reverse complement strand
TGTGTTAACCACTTCACCACGACCGCCACGTGAATATTAGTATAATGAGTATAGGGGCATTTTGTCAAAGATAAAATGATTTATCTTGCTAAAATAAACAAAAATTAATCTAAATACATTTTTTATTTTCATATAAGTATATTTTCATATATCATTGATTTATGAAAAGAATATTGTCCTTTAATATTTTTTTATTAGTATTTCTAGCTACTAGTTGTAGTAACTCTCCTAGTGGCGATACTTCTAGCGCTTTATCTTTTTCTAGTGATGCCAGTAGCGAGATGACTTCATCTTCAAGTAGCAGCGTTTCCGAAGAAACATCATCTTCTTCGATAGAATCATCTTCTTCAATAGAATCATCCTCGTCAGAGGATTCTATATCTATAACTTCCTCATCAAGTGAAGAGGAGACATATATCGATTATTATGATGGGTATTATGGTGAAGATGGTTTTTCTTGGACAAATAGTAATGATTTAATCGATAAATTATCTACATATATACATGATGGCTATACCGCTATTCCATATACAAATAATTTCTTATCTAATATAAATGCCGATCATACATTTAATGATTTTGAATATCTAGATGTAGTTTATTCTAATGAAGATGTATTTTATCAAGATACAAATACCAAATGGCAAAGAGAACATGCTTGGGTAGCTAAAAGAATGGGCTATAGCAGCACTAATGAGGCTGTTAAAAATCCAGGTATGGGAACTGATTTCCATAATCTATTTGCCTCCTTCCAAAGCGGAAATTCCTCTAGAAGTGATAAATTATATGGTGTGGCCTTAGAAGATGAACCTGGATATAATACCGGAGCAAGTAAAGGTGGAGATTATAAGTACACAACTGCTTTATTTGAGCCTAATGATAAGGATAAAGGCATGCTTTCTAGAGCTATTTTCTATATGGCTACAATGTATAAAGATACATTAAACATAGAAGAAGGAACAGATACAGAGACTATGGGCAATCTACCTACTTTATTAGACTGGGCTAATGAATATGATGTCGATAGAAGAGAGATGATGCACAATGAATCGGTTTATTCATATGAATATCAAGGACAAAAACAAGGTAATAGAAATCCTTATGTCGATTTCCCTGAATTAGTGGATTACGCCTTTGGCTCTAAAAAGGATGAACCTGGTGATCTTAAAGTTTTAACATCATCTAAAGAATTGCTAAAAACATATAGTGATGATATCTATAATTTTGCGATAAAGTCCGCAAAACGCGAATATTCTGTGGGAGAAACATTTAATAAAGAAGATTATCAAATTGTTTCAGTTAAATATAATTTTGAAGAAGAAATATTAGATAATGTCACAACTGATTATGATGATCATGAATTCACCACCGAAGATGGTGAAAATATTAACATCAAAGTATTCATCAATGATGTAAATATGCTTAATTACAATATCTCTATATCTTCGATGGATAGCGCCGCTATACAATCAGGAACATTTACCACATCATCATTTGATTTAACCAAGCAAGAAGAACAAGAACTTACATGGAATGAGCATAAATATTTAGTCACTTTGAATATTGCTAAGGATGGTAATGGCAAAGTCAAGGCCACTAATAGGAGCGCTGGTGGTGTCAATTTCGGTAGCGGTACCTTCCCAGTTAGTTCTATTATTATCAAAACAGCTGAAACATTAACCCCAACATCTATCTACTTAAAAGCGGCTTCAGGAATTAAAGGTGGTAATTTCTTCTTAGATATTTATGTAGGTGAAAGCAAAATCTATAACGGTTATATCGATGATAATGATGGAACTAAGAATCCTTATATCATTTCTACAAATAATATTGATTCATTATCTGGCCAAGTTAAATATGTAATAAGTGCGAATACATCATCGACTTTAATATTGCATTCTTTAGCTATTGATTATTAAAAAGCACGCAAAAAAGGAATATTTTAGATAAATTATATTTATTGACCGAGATTTTCTTTAATTAAATCATGAGATATCTTTGATAATTCACTCGCTGATATCCTTTCATAATCTTCTTTATCAAAGACTTTAATTATTTCTACATATACATGTGTGATTCTCTTTGGGAAATTCTTTTTAACATTATTGGTATTCTTAATAGAGGCGACCACTAATGGACATTTAGCCCTAGAAGGAATAATAAAAGTCATAGGATGGAATTCCGTTAAAACGCCAGTCTTACTTCTAGTACCCTCAGGACAGATTAGGATGTTCGCGTATTGATTTTTCAAATAACTAATACATTTTTTTATCGCTTGCATAGCTTTAACTTGGTCATTCCTATCGATAACAATAAAACCAGCTTTATGCTGAGATTTTCCTAAAACTGGTAATTGTTCTAATTCTGGCTTTGATAAAGAAACAGTGGGATAGCTATGTAGAGCTTGCATCACCGCGAGATGATCATAATTCGACATATGATTAGAAACAAAGACAAAACGATTGTCTTTTCTATTCTCCGGTAATTTCTCTTTTCCAATTAAATGAACTTTAACTAAAGACATCTTTAAAGAAAATTGAGAAAAATTTTTGATTTGAAAAGCAAAATATTTATTCGGTTTAACTTGGTCCTTATCTAAATCAACAAATAAAGTAGCAATAGCAACGATTAATAAATTAATAACGAATAATCCGACGAAATAAGCGAGCACTAAAACAAATGGCAACCATAAGAAAGCGATATTAGTATATAGTCCGCTTAAAAAATAAGTTAATAAACTTCCAATTAAAGAAATGATTAAAAATGTAAAATATAAAACCATGTAAATATGATACCATAAAATTTCAAATTTTGTTCTTTTAAAAAACTTATGAAATTAAATTGAATGGTAATAGATAAATAATAAAAATAAAAAAACCTGCAAAATAATTGGTTTTCGCAGGCTTATTACATCTAAATGAGATTTATAATAATTAAGATTTATTATTTTTCTTTGATTTTTTATGATTATACAAAGAATTATCCGCGGTGGGATATAGCTCATAAAAATTACTACCATCTTCTGGGATAAGAGCGATACCGCACGAACAATTGACATTTTTATCTAATCCAACCTCGCGGCCTATTCCCGCTAAAGCTTTGGAAATGTCAGAAATGATTTTATCATTGGTGTAAACATCTTTTCTATTTTTTAGCAATAAAGCAAATTCATCTCCACCTAATCGGGTTGAATAACGATAATCCACTGGTAATTTGTTAAAGGCGCTATGCATTTTAGCTAGGACTTTATCACCCATTGGATGTCCATAAGTATCATTTAAGGATTTAAATCCATCTAAATCCAAAATTATGAGAGCCATCTTATCAATCGGATGATTTTTAATATAAGTATTTATCAAATTAATGCCACATGTCCTAGACATACATCCAGTTAATTTATCGAAATCTTTCATCTTTTCTTCTGATATATTTTGCAGGGTTATTGAAGCATATTGATGACCATTATCAAAATAGAATTTGATATTAGCTCTTAAGAACAGCTTCTTTCTATTGATTTTAAAGCTGAAAGAAATAGGTGTCTTGAGGTTAGAACACTCTAATAAATAGTCATAATTCAAATATTTGGCTACCTCAGCTCTATCATTTTCTGATACTTGAGGAATAAGTCTTTTAAGAATCCTTCTTTATATTTTCCGAGTGAAGATTTATCTATATCTTCATTTTTAGCAAAATTGCTACATAAATATGTATCAGTAGTTAAATCTATTTCAACATACGTTAAGCTTAAAGATTCTAATGATGATAGAAGTCTATCATGATATTTATAACCATAGCCATCTAATTGTGAAATATGGGTATTTGGTGAACCTAAATCTGATAATTTAAGAGCGATATATAATTTGCCATTATTATTAAAATGACGAATATTAATCTCATAAACTGTTTTCAAATCATCAGAATAAAGGCGATAAGTTGAATAA
Source organism: uncultured Bacilli bacterium (assembly GCA_905236085.1). Lineage (GTDB taxonomy): Bacteria > Bacillota_I > Bacilli_A > RFN20 > CAG-826 > CAJOOD01. The sequence continues at coordinate 10,030 of CAJOOD010000111.1, read as the reverse complement.
TTTTCTAGCAATTCTTTCTTGTCTAAAACAAGAATGGATTTACCTTTTTCTAGGTTAGGATAAATCTTTTTGGCTATGGCGTTATATCCATAAATAATAAAATTGTTATCATAAATAACATAACCTGAGATATGACCTTCCAACAGCCAATCCAATTCTTCAAAAGTGGTGGAGCTAAGATTACTTGCGTTAATTAAAGTATTTGCTTCAACAGCATCTAAGAGGAAATATTTGACTTTACCAACGGTTTTAATGAGCATATAGCAACCATTAATTTCATATTTATCAAACCCAAATTTCATCGTGAAATTCGTGCGTGGAGAGAATTCATATTGGACATTATTATTATTATTATTTTTAAGGGCTTTTAAAAGTTTTTCCCCATCTTCCATCTTAAAGAAAGATAATAGGCTTGTTTTATAAAAATCATTAATATAGGAAACTTTAGATAAGAAATTTATACTATATCTATTGATATATTCAGGATACAAAGCATCATTTTCTAACCTAAATATACCCACAGGATTCTGGGCATTTTCGATTAACAATGAAACATTAGAATTATGGTCGAGTGCATCTTGCAAGAATAAACGTGCGTCAGAAGTATCGTTAATATAGAATTCGGCATTTTTATTATTGATTTTAGCAAATTCATTCGCTGGAATTGGTTTACCGAATAAGTAGCCTTGAATGTGTCTTACACCTAATTTTCTAAAGAATGATGCTTCAGAATTTGTTTCTACACCTTCAATAACCACCGAAACATTAATAGCCCTCGCTAAAGCAATAATTGATTCAATAATCTTTCTTCCCTTACCTTGATCGCCTTCTTTAGATAAAAATTTGTAATCTAATTTCAATACATCAATATCGATATTCTTCAGCGAATTAAAAGAAGATAATCCAGAACCAAAATCATCCATTAGTATCTTGATACCAAAATGATGACATTTCTTAATAAATAGAGATAATTGTTCTTCATATTGAGAGAATGCTGATTCCGTGATTTCAATTTCAATAAATTTGGTTGGTACCTCATATTTATTGGTAATAAACATCATCTCGTCAAATAAGGACAAATCTATGAAATCGGTACGAGAGAAATTAACTGAGATTGGAACAACATTATTAGGGTTTTCTAGCAATCCCTTTTTAATTTCTTGACAAACTAAATCTAGAATATATAGGTCTAATGTTTTGCACAAACCATTTGATTCAAATAAAGGTATGAAATCTAAAGGAGGAATCAATTTACCGTTTAATTCCCATCTAACTAAAGCTTCGCCACCATAATAATAAGATTGTTCTAGATTATATTTTGGTTGGATAAATAATTTGAAATTGCCATTTTCAATAGATGAACGGAAATTATTAATCAAATATTGATTATTAAGTTCCATCTGTTCTAATGAACTATCGTAAATAATAATTCTTTCCGCGGGACGATCAATCGCAGAACGATAGGCTAATAAACATTTTGATAAAGATAGCGATAGGGGTTCTAATTTACTGCTTAATTGATAAATACCAAAGAATAATTCTAAACCGATATCATGGAAATCTTTTTGTAAATGATTAGAGATGTTTTTGGCCTCAATAGCGATATTTTCAGCGATACCAGTAGTGATAAAAGTAAATTCTGATGTATCACTTTCATGCGATAACATAGCATTAGGGTATAGTTGTTTTAATATATTTGCCACGTCAATAAGAATCTTATTGCTAACACTTTTACCATGAATTCTAATCAAAGTAGGAAAATGAGCGATTCCAAATTTAACAAAAACAACGGGTAGATTCTTATTTTTGTCTAAAAAGCTATCATAGAAATTGCTTAATACAGAAGTATTTTATAACTCAGTTAATTTATCATAATATATCTTTTCAAATAGGAAGCCACGATACATCATTAATCCAATTGAATTAGAAACATAATCCGCTAAAAAGAGATCAGTTGTGTCATCGGATGAACTCTTAGTGTTAGATAGCATTACTAAACCACTTAATTTAGATTCCATAAAGAAAGGAATCATTACGATATCTGATATGCCTCTATCTAGAAATTTTTGATATAAACTGACATCGAATGGCTTGAACCCTTCGATTGATTCACAAAGAAGCGAATAGCCCTTTTCAAAGAAATTACCAAGCGAATTTTCCCAATAATCGTTTAATACTACGGCTTCTGAAGGATAAGATTTATGACCTTTTAATTCATATTTATATAATTTACTAACACCATAATAATCATCATCAGAGAAAGCAAATATTTGAGCGTATGGAGAATTATAGAATTCCATTGCTTCAAATATTATTTTATCAATAATACCTTCATGCTGGGTTTTAATGCCTTCTAGATTGGTAAAATCATTATGGTTTTCACTTCTAATATAGGAGGCTACCTTTGATACCCTTGTTCTTAAATCAACATTATAAGCAGTATCAGTAACAGGTAGTATTGGTAAAGCCACTTCAACCGCAGAAAGTTCACCTTCTATTTCAGAAAGGAAGGTAGTAACGGTTAAAAATCTCTTGTCATAACTTGGCTTTGATTCGTTGTTGACTATTTGATAATAATATGGATTACGATAAACAATTTTCCTATTGTCGCATTGTTCGATGACAATAAAAACGTCTTCATTATCAAAATCTGAGAATTTATGGTATTTTTGCAACTTTTTAATTCAATTTTTCATAATATGATGTTTTCAATGAAATAATTATAATATATCTTTTTGTTTAATATAAGACTTTTATTAATATCCAAGTTTCTTCATGAAATTGCTTATTTAAAAACTATTACTTTTATAGTAATATTTAAAGCAACGGAGGTGAATATTATGGATAATGGATTACTAGAATTTCTAGATTATTCGCATTCTCAATTTCATTCAATAGATAAGATATCGAAAATACTTCTAAGTGATGGATATATTGAATTAAAAGAAAGCGATGAATATGTTTTAGAAAAAGGAAAGAAATATTTTGTAAAAAGAAACCTTACTTCTCTCTTAGCCTTTAAAATACCTAACGAAATAAAAGACTATCATTTTCAAATGGTTGCCGTTCATTCGGATTCACCAAATTTTAAAATCAAAGACCATGTTTATGATAATTCTTCTAATTGTTTTAAATTAATTGTTGAACCCTATGGAGGTATGATTCATTCCACTTGGCTAGACAAACCTTTAGGTGTAGCGGGAAGAATTGTATATAAAAATGGTGATCAAATTAATTCCAAATTAGTGGATTTAGGTGATGGGATAGCCATTATTCCTAATCTTGCCATCCATTTAAATAGAGAGATTAATGATGGTTATAAATATAATCCTCAAACAGATTTATGCCCAATATTAGCCTCATCGAATGATGAAAATATTTTTGAAAAGACTCTAAACAATTATCTAGAAGAGGACCAAGAATTATTATCATATGATTTATATTTATATAATTCTGAGAAAGCTCAATTAATCGGACTAAATAAGGATTTCTTGTCTAGTCCTAAGTTAGACGACTTGGCTTGTGATTATACTTGTTTAAAAGGTTTCATGAATGGAGAGAATAAATCTCATATTTCGCTCTTTGTATCTTTTGATAACGAAGAAGTGGGTTCAGGCTCCATTAATGGCGCGGATTCAACCTTCTTAGAAGATAATTTAAGAAGAATTAATACCGCTCTCGGATATAAGGAAAAAGAATTTTTAAGAGCTTTAGCTAAATCAACACTATTAAGCGCAGATAATGCTCATGCTATCCATCCTAATATTCCTAATAAATTAGAAACAAAATCTCCAGTATTATTAAACAAAGGAATAGTTATCAAACATAATGCCAATATGCATTATTGTTCTGATGCCCTTGGTGCAGGATTAATCAAATCTTTGTGTAAAGATATTGATATACCTTATCAAGAATTCTTTAATAGAAGTGATATTAGAGGTGGCTCAACACTAGGCAATATTTCTATGGCACATGTTTCAATATTAAGCGTGGATATAGGTCTAGCTCAATTAGCCATGCATTCATCTTACGAAACGATGGGTAGTAAAGATATTGATGATATGATAATGTTAATCACAGCATATATGTCAAAAGATATCGTTAATAAAGATGGTAATATAAACATTAGATAGGAGTAATTATGTATAAGAAGAATGTTTTTGAAAAATATCAAGATAATTTAGAACCAGTATTTGCGTTTAACGAAGAATACCGCAAATTCTTATCAACATGTAAAAATGAGAGATTTGTGGTCAATTTTGCAAAAATTATCGCCGAATTGCATGGTTTTAAAGAAATAAATGCCTTAAAATCATTAAAACCTGGTGATAAGGTTTATGCAATTAATAAGAATAAAAATATAATTTTATTTGTTGTTGGTAAAGATAAAGTAGTAAACGGCATTAATGTCTTAGGAGCTCATATTGATTCTCCACGTATCGATATCAAACAAAATCCATTATATGAATCACAAGGTTTTGCCTTACTCGATACACATTATTATGGTGGTATTAAAAAATATCAATATGTCACCATCCCATTAGCGTTATATGGTGTTGTAGTTAAAAAAGATGGAACTGTCCTAGATATAAATATTGGTGATAACGAAGGTGATCCAGTTCTTGGCATTTCTGATTTATTAATTCATTTAAGCGCTAATCAGATGCAAAAAACAGCTTCCACAGTTATCGAAGGCGAAGATTTAGATATCACCGTTGGCTCCTTACCATTAAAAGGTGAAGAAAAAGATAAAGTAAAGGCTAATATTCTTAAATTATTAAAAGAAAATTATAATATTGAAGAAGATGATTTTGTCTCCGCAGAAATCGAGGCTGTTCCTCAAGGACCTGCTAAAGATTATGGATTAGATAGATCGATGATCGCTGGTTATGGTCATGATGATAGAGTTTGCGCTTATACATCTCTACGCGCTGTTTTGGATTTAAAAGAAATTCCTAATAGAACTGCATGCTGCATTCTTGTTGATAAAGAAGAAGTTGGTTCACAAGGTGCTAGTGGCGCTCAATCTAGATTCTTCGAAAACACTCTCGCAGAATTATTAGATAAAGTTGGTGAATTAAGTGACCTTAATTTTAGAAAATGTTTATCTAATTCTAATGTCTTATCTAGCGATGTCTCCGCGGGTGTTGATCCTTTATATGCTAATGTTAATGAATTAAAAAATAGTTGCTTCTTAAATAATGGTATCGTGTTTAACAAATATACTGGTGCTAGAGGCAAGTCTGGTTGCAATGATGCCAATGCTGAATATGTCGCCAAAATTAGAAAAATTATGGATGATGAAAACATCTATTATCAAACTTCTGAATTAGGTAGAGTTGATCAAGGTGGTGGAGGAACCATTGCCTATATCATGGCTAATTTAAATATGAATGTTATCGATGCGGGAGTTCCAGTCTTATGCATGCATTCACCAATGGAAATAGTTGCTAAATTAGATGTATATGAAGCCTATCAAGCTTATATAGCCTTCATTAAAAACGCATAAAAAATAAGCCTCAAACTAACAATTTGAGGCTTTGATTTATTTATCTAATAACCAGAATTTTAAGGCATCAGGGAAATATTCACTCCACGCTGATTCATGATGTGGCTTAGAGGAGTCATATAATAATTTGACATCGTTTTTATTATAGCCAAGTCTAGTCATAATGCGGTATACAGCTAAAGTGCCAGGAGCGATAATCTTGTCTAATTCTTGATCTCCAGTAAAGAAATAAATCTTTCCTAAATCATCAATGTCTTTTAATAAATCTTTTACATAATTATTAAACACACTGCGCTTATAGCACATAAATGCTGGAGAAAATGAGATAGTAAATCCCACTAAATCACGATATTCAACGCCGCAGTAAAAGGCCATTAATCCACCCATAGAGGAGCCACCAATCGCCGTGTTATCTTTATCACTTAGTGTATAAAAAGTAGAATCGATAACATGTTTCACTGTTTCAAAGACAAATTTACCGAGCTTTTTACCATATGGTTTGCCAAAGGCTTCGCCGTCTCTAATAAATCTTAAATCATAAGGAAGCATTTCCATACTTCTATCATGTCCATCATTAGGGGCATCAATTCCAACGACAATAATTCCTTCGCTTTTACCTTCTTGAATATATCTTTCAATAGTTTCATCGACATGCCACTCACCAACAAAAGAAGTGTAGTCATCAAATAAATTCTTCCCGTCAAACATATAAATAACTTTAAATCTCTTGTTAGGATTATTAAATTCATATGTCGATGGTAAATATACTCTTATTGTTCTATCTTTATATTTATTATTCGTGTTAAAATGGAACACTTTTGTGTATAAATATGCGGGTTTTACAATGGTATTTGGCTTTTTGCTGTATCTAATAAAGCCATCGATATTATTAGGAATTTTCTTCATACAAATCTATTATATTAATTCTATAAATTTTTGCTATTAGATTTTATCTAGAGATTATAAAATTATATTAACTAAAGGAGAGACATATGGATTTTTTACAATTAACCAATAAGAGATATTCAACACGCAGCTTCTCGAATAAAGAAGTAGAGCAAGATAAAATCGACAAATTGCTTGAAGTAGCGCATAATGCTCCAACAGCAAAAAATCTTCAACCTCAAAAAATATTGATTATTAAATCTAAAGAAGGATTAGAACTCGCTAAAAAAGCCACGCCTTGTACTTATAATGCTCCTTTGGTCTTCTTAATTTGCATTGATAAAGATGTGGTATGGAGGCACGCCGATATGAGCGATGTTACTACAACAGAAATAGACGCGGCCATAGTTACCACACAAATGAGTCTAATGGCTACGGAATTAGGATTAGGTAGTGTTATTGTGAGAATGTTTAACAATCTTGAAACGCAAAAAATATTTAATTTGCCTGATAATATCTATCCAGTATTATTTTTGCCAGTTGGATATCCTAGCGATATAGATAAACCATCTCCAAAGCACAATGATAAAAAGCCAATAGAGGAAATGTATAAAATAATATAATTTTAAATAAAAACAATTAAAAAAACGGAGTTTTGCAAGAAAATTCGTTTTAATTTGCTATATTTTGTTAATTAATTCATCGATAGATTCATCAGATATCAAGGCAAGAATATCTTTATAATTATTAATTTCTTTTTCTTTTAATAGATAATGTAATTTCTTTAAAATCTTCTCATCACTAGATTGACATGTCTTATAATCATCATCACTGGTATTCATAAAATATTCTTCATCTATCAAGCATAATAGCAATCTTCTAAATCCAGTAATTAAGGATTTTTCAATCCAATAATGAGCGTGATCATTATCTTTTAAAATTTGTTTAGCTTTGATATATAAGGGTAGACCATCAATTGTATCGTGCCATAAATCAACAAAATAATAATCAGCCTTATTATTTTTTAAATAATCAAAAGCGTCAGTGTATATTATCTCTATCTTATTTTTATTAGGAAATAGAGGTAGAAGATTTTTATTAAACAAATCTATTATCTCTCGATCTTTTTCTAACACGGTTACTTTATCGACATTATTTTTATTGGAAACCATAAATGGATAATATCCTAAGCCTAATCCAGCCACGATAACTTGGCCTTTAACTATATCAATTGATTCTTGCATAGTGTTAATTTCGTGGGGAGTAATAGACATCCAAACATTGTTATTTTTTGCCAATGCTAAAAAGGAGAATGACTCTTTAAAATATGATGCTTTTATAAGTTCTTGATAATTATTATTTTTATCAACAATAATCTCATCACTTAAAAATAATTGATAAGGATTATATTGGTAATATCCTAGTTCTACATTGTCTTTTTTATAATGTTTAGGATTTATTAATTTATAATAAATATTATCCTTATAATCTGATATCTCATATGGTTTGATATCAAGAACTTTATATTGAGCAATGATATCTTTAGTTTCTTCATCGCTTAAATCATAGCCAAGATTATCTAAAATATCTTCCAAAACAAAAGATTCATCTTCCTCAAGTCCATAATTAAATAAATCATTATATAGATTAGCGATATCCATATTGATATTTCTTCTATCGAGTAGGGCTATTAATTTGTCTTCATCTTTTTGGCTTAATTTGAATTTCATAGGTATATTTCTTTTTCGTGAATTATTATATTATAAAAAATAAATAAAATTGAATATTTTATTTGTCTAGGTATTATATTTTTATTAAACTTATTTGTATGGAAAACAATAAAAAAACTTTTAATCGTTCTAACTTTATTATCATTATCGGTTTAACTTTGCTCATCGCTATTACATCAGGTATTTTCATCGGATTAAGTGTGTTTATGAATTACCATAATTCACAACAGATGAATGAAATCGCTACAACATATATCGAAGGGATTACCAGAAGAAATACTAATCAATATAATTCGCTTGTGGATATTAGATATTCGGAGGCCTTGCAAATCGTTAATGAAGTTGATGAAGAAACCGATCCTGAATATATTCAAAGTGAAATCGCACGTTTAGCAAAATATAGAGAATTTATCTATACCGGATTAGTTCTTCCGAATCCAACTTCTAATTCTGATATTATAAATATCACCGATAATACAGTTGCATATAAAGATATCATTGATAATTCAGATTATTTTGCTATGCTCTCCGATGGTCAAAGAGCCTTAACCACCGCTCAAGATAGCGATGGAGTGGAATATGCTTTATATGGTCTACCATTAAATGTTCCAACTACTAAAGGAGTTAATTCACTAGCCTTAATTGTAGGAAGAAAATTTGAAACATTCGTGCAAATCATGGATTTGAATAATGATAACGGACTTGTTCACTCATCCATTATTCGTAAAGATGGAACTTTTATTCTAAATAATTCTGAAAACGAGGGTGTTTCTACATATTTTGAGCAAATTTCCCGTTATGCTCATCCTTTAGATGGTAAAAGTGCTGAAGAAATAGAAGAAGAAATGAAAGTTGCTATTAGCAATAAAGAGACATATCATGCTTCAGTTAGATATATTGATAACGCTAGAGGAATAGACGAAAGGAGATCTATTTATCTATCTCCATTAAATCATGCGGAATGGTATTTAGTTAGCATCTTACCTTATGGAGCCTTAGATAAAATTATTGCCTCTTCAGCATCAACTAGAAATGTGGCCACGAGTATATCCATCGCTATTATTTCTATTGCGATGATTGCTTTCCTTGTAGTTTATATGATTGATAATAATAAACAAGTTAAAAAATTGATTAAAGCCAATGAAGCCACAGAAAGCGCTAGACAAAATGCTGAAAAAGCTATGCTGGCCGCGGATAATGCTCGTGCAGAAGCTGAAAAATCTAATAAAGCAAAATCAGAATTCTTGTCTAATATATCTCATGATATTAGAACACCTATGAATGCTATATTAGGTATGACAACAATTGCTCAAACCAATATAGATAATAAGGAGCAAGTTTCTAAATGTTTACAAAAGATTACTTATTCTAGCAAGCAATTATTAGGTTTAATTAATGATGTATTAGATATGTCAAAAATCGAATCTGGCAAGATGTCTTTCCATATTGATTTGATATCTTTAAAAGAGACAATGGAAACAATTTGTAATATCATTCAACCGCAAATTCTCAGCAAAAACCAAACATTTGACGTGCTTATTGATAATATGATATCAGAAGATGTCTATACTGATTCGGTAAGATTAAATCAGATTTTATTAAATTTGTTATCTAATGCTTTGAAATTTACGCCTGAAGGCGGGACGATTCAAGTCAAATTATATCAAAAAAATTGTTTAGAAGACGAAAGTAAAGTCGAAACTCATTTCATCGTCAAAGATAATGGAATTGGTATGAGCAAAGAATTCCAAGAAAAGATATTCGTGGCTTTTGAAAGAGAAGACAATAAACGTGTCCATCAAACCGAAGGTACAGGCTTAGGAATGGCTATTGCTAAACATATCGTTGATGTATTAGGCGGAACCATAACTTTAGATTCTGAATTAGGTAGGGGAAGTGAATTCCA
>CAJOOD010000110.1 GCA_905236085.1 uncultured Bacilli bacterium | reverse complement strand
CTCCCCACTAGAAAGAACACCTTAGTTAGAATGGTGGATGTAGGGGCTAATATGGATCCCAAACCAGAATATCTACTTCAATATGCTTTAATGGCTAATGAATTTGTTAAATTATCAGGAATATCTAATCCTAGAATTGCTTTATTAAATGTTGGTAAAGAAGAAGAAAAAGGCAATGAATTAAGTCACGCTACATATAAATTATTAAAAGAATATCAAGGCATTAATTTCATCGGTAATATCGAAGGAGATCATGTTTTAAAAGGCGAAGCGGATATTGTCGTATGTGATGCCTTTTCCGGAAATGTATTTATCAAATCATTAGAGGAAACAGCTTATTTCGTAAGTGATGCCTTTCAAGGAGCGATCAAAAAGAATATATTCACCAAGATAGGAGCCTTATTTCAACTCAAGGAATTAAAGAAAGTAAAAGGACTATTTAAATACGCGAATGAAGCCTCCGCTCCATTATTAGGAATTAGTAAATTGGTGGTGAAAATGCACGGCAAATCCCGCGCAGAAAATGTGAAATCGGTCATATTTGAGGTAAAAAACCTCGTAGAAAATAAATTAATAGAAAAGATTAAAAATCTAAATAATTAAAGAGGTAAAACAATGGGAAAAAGATTAGTAATGTGTACTTCAACAGGATGCTTAGAATACGCTCCTGAAAGATATCGTGATTTAGGCATCGATATCATTAGAGTTCATCTCCACTTCAAAGGAAAAGAATATCTCGAAGGATTAGATTTAGATCCAGTCGATTTATACAATCAAATGGAAAACACTAAAGATATGAGAGATAATCTCCCTCATACTTCTATGCCAACCAATCCAGAGATATGTGCTCATTTTGATAAAGCTATCGAAGATGGATATGATGAAGTTATTGTTATATGTATTTCTTCTGGATTAGGTGGAACATATAATTTCATCAGATTAACCGCAGAAGATTATGAAGATAGACTAAAAATAACAGTAATCGATTCTAAAATTACTGGCTTTATTGAAGGCTATCTCGCCGTTTTAGCGAAGCGTATGGTGGATAATAACGTACCAACTGAAGATATTGTAAAAGAAATTAACTGGATTATGAGACATAGAGAATTTGTGGGATTAGATTCTCGTCTAGATTATCTAATCTATAACGGAAGACTTAAAGGAGGCGCAGCCTTCTTTGGTAAATTGATGTCTGTATGTCCGGTTATCCATTTTAACGATGATGGAGAAATAGTATCTTTAACAACCGGTATAGGAGAAAAGAAAGCGTTAATTAAGACTTGTCAAATCATTCAAGGAATTATTAAAGATAGAGATCCAAAAGATTATATCTTGTTGCACACTTTCACTGGACCACATCCATTAGATAAATTATTAGAAATAGAAGGTGAATATAATATCAAATGCAATCATGAAGATGTTATCATGTCTCCAGTATCAGGAATACATAATGGTCCTTGGTTAGTGGGCTATATGTATATCCCTCTTCGTCGAGAAGATGAAAATATTGATGAATAATTAACTAGACTCACTTCGGTGAGCTTTTTAATATCAAAAGCGCATCATGGCCAAAAAACCCGCAAATCGCAAATAAAAAAGTGCTTATTTGAAATAATTATTATCAACTTATAAAATCGCAATAGAAATTTCATATAGTTTCATTGCATGCTTTCATGGGTACAATTACAACAAAAGTGTGGAATGGTGTGAAAAGGTGTGGTGGTATTTAATCACAAGGAGAAAAAATGTAAATTTTATATAGAAAATTCAAAATAGTAAAGAATAAAACCTCTAATGTTAATTTAGAAGCCTATTCCAAAACAGCGATAAAACAAATAAAAGAACGAGAATATTATAATGATGTCGTTATGAATTATAAGGAAGTCATTATATATGGTGTTTCCTTTTACAAAAATAATTCCAAAATACAATTTGAAAAAATTAAATAAATATTTAATGATTTCACATCATTCATTAAATTATTTTTATTTCTTGTTATCTCT
>CAJOOD010000109.1 GCA_905236085.1 uncultured Bacilli bacterium | reverse complement strand
GACAAAAAACCGACTTAGTTGCCGGGTTTAATTTATCTTTGGTTCAAGTCCTCCCTATCAAAGGGGTGACATAGTTGCACTTTAAGTTATTTAACTACCGGTATGCTACGCGAACCTTACGAGCGCCAGTTTCGGTGGGCTTTCTTCCTCTTCTGAAGGCAGTTCAAGATGCAAAAATTAAAAAAATAGCCCTTAAATATAACAAAAACGAGATGATTTTAGGTATCATCTCGTTATCTATTAAATGGCGCGCCAAGTAGGAGTCGAACCCACAACCCTTAGATTCGAAGTCTAATACTCTATCCAGTTGAGCTATTGGCGCGTACATAAATTATAAATTTTAAAAGAAAAATAATAAAGAGTGAGTTTACTGCGAAATTATTTCCATATATTATTCTTTACATGCAATGTAATTATCTAAAATATAAATTAATAATCTTTAATCTTGATGGGACAGTATTACAAACTTTGTCTGATATTGTCGCATCAGTTAATTATTCTTTAAGATTAAATAATCTTCCTATTAGAAGTGAAGATGAAATATTATCTTTTATTGGGCATGGTTCTAAATATTTAATTACTAAATCTATTGGAAAAGATATCAGTGAAGAATTATTTAACAAAATATTTAAAGATTATAAAGATTATTATAAAAATCATGTCTATGATTTCACTAAGCCATATGAGGGGATGTTTGAAGTGATTAAAGAATTTAAAGATAGAGGTGGCTTAATAACTCTAATGTCAAATAAGCCTAACGATTTAGCGCAGCCTCTGATTGCTAAATTTTATCCTCATCTATTTGATATGGTCTTAGGACAGGCTGATAATATACCAGTTAAACCAGACATAACACAAACGAAGAATATATTAGATTATTTTAAAATTTTACCAAAAGAGGCGGTTTTTGTGGGGGATTCTTTAGTGGATTATCAAACTGCGAGTAATGCCTCTATCGATTGTGTGCTATGTAATTATGGCTATGAAAATGATAAAAAGCCCTACACGAATGTAAGGCTATAGGCTTTATAGATTCTCCGATTGAATTAGAAAAATATTTATATTAGAAATCTAAATCAAAATAATTGTCATTAATATCTTCAATCTTGCCTTCATCACATGCTGTAGCAAGTTTTTGATCGATTGGTATTCTTCCTAATATTTTTAAATTATATTTCTTGGCGACCTCTTCTAATTTAGAATTACCAAAGACATTGATGTGTTTACCACAATCGGGACACACAACATAGGACATGTTCTCCACTATTCCTAATACCTTGATATTCATTTTTTCGGCCATCTTTATAGCTTTAGAAACAATCATTGATACTAAATCTTGAGGAGTAGTTACAATAACTATTCCATCTATATTCATAGATTGGAAAACAGTAAGAGGGACATCACCAGTTCCTGGAGGCATATCCACGAACATATAATCAACATCACCATAAGCTACTTCGGTATAAAATTGCTTTACCATGCCGGCGATAATTGGCCCTCTCCAAATAATTGGATCGGTTTCGTCTTCTAATAATAAATTTGTAGAAACTATTTCAACTCCACCTTTGCTTAATAAAGGGTAAATATATTTACCATCGCCTTCTAATTGTCCATGAACTCCAAAACATTGAGGAATAGATGGGCCAGTTACATCAGCGTCTAATATCGCTACTTTCTTACCTTCATGTAATTTATTTACAGCGAGTAAAGAAGTAACTAATGATTTACCTACTCCACCTTTTCCAGATACTACACCAATGATTTTCTTAACATTGGATAAATCGGACATCTTATCTTTTTGTATGCCTTGTCTTGAAGCACAACCTTCAACACCGCAACTACTACAATTATTATCACAATCTGCCATATTGTTTATCTCCCGATGTATATTCTAAGAAAAATTATAGAATATTTAAAGTAATTTACTTTTTAGGTAAGCATTATTGTGACTTTATTTTCTTTTTTAAACTCAAATACAAAATAAGTAAAGAAGATAATGCTGTTAATATTTCGGCGATAGGGAATGACCACCAAACGGCATATATAGCTTTATCTAAATAGACGAAAATTAAAGCAAACGGTACCAAGAAAATAATTAATCTAAGCAAGGATATCAATAGAGGTGAAAATGATTTTCTATATGCCTGCAGTATACCTTGCACCGCTAAAGAAAAACCCATAAAAACATAACCAATCGAGGCTATTCTGATAGAAATTCGACATAAAGAAATAATTTGTTTCTTGTTTTCTCCGGTAGCGGTAAGACCAAATAGATTAGATATTCCTTCCGCTAAAGATTCAAATAATACTGTGATAATTAAAGCCACAATAACTGTATCGATAATGCCAAATTTAATACATTCTTTTATTCTTTTCTTGTCTCCTAAACCAACATTAAATGAGAGTAGAGATATGATGGTGTTGCTTAAACCAAAACACGAGAATAAAGCGATTTGTTGAATCTTATAATAAATGCCATAAGCACTATTGATTAAATCACCTTGTGTATTAAGTGCAAAGATTCTAATCATCACAAACATGTTAATAGATAATAATCCCTGCATAAGCATTGCTGCCCAACCAACTTTATATATCTCACCAATAACATGAATATTAGGAATTATATCTTTTAGACCATGCTTAACATCTTTGTTCATAAAATAATGGAAAATAATAGCCACTAATAGAGAAACAACTTGTCCAATTACTGTAGCATAAGCCGCTCCTTGTACGCCTATTTTAAGTGGATATATGAAAACATAATCTAAGACAATATTAGTCGCAGCGCCTGCAATTTGCGCAATTGTGGAATGTAGAGTCTTTCCTGTCGCTTGCAAGAATCTTTCAAAAACATTAAACCCAGTAGCTCCAAAAGAAAGTGTGGTAACAATTTTTAAATAATCGCTACCCATATCAATAATTTCTCCATCATTTGTTTGAATAGATAAGAACCATCTAGAAGCAAATAAGCCAAAGAATAAAAAGATAATATAAATAATTAAGCCTAAGAAAATACCATTGCCTAAGGTTAATCCTATCTTCTTTTGATCTTTCTCACCTAAGGCTCTAGAAAGTAAGGCATTGATACCTATGCCAGTTCCTACTCCAATAGCAATCATTAAAATTTGAATAGGAAATACATAGGCAAGAGCAAGATTAGCTTTGACACCGCTTTCTCCCATGTTGATAACAAAGATAGTATCAATAACATTGTAAAGGGCTTGAAGCACCATAGAAAAAACCATTGGTAAGCCCATTGACCATAATAATTTTTTGACCGTCTGGCTGGCCATTTTATTTTCGAGCATTAAAAAATCCTCCCTAACTCTATCCTGATTGGACTTACGTTAATGAAGGATTAACAACTCATCGGACTCAATTTATTTATCACAAATTGTTTTTAATTGCAAATCTTAAAACATTTAAATTTCGATGATATAAATTGTCGTTGAATTAAAGTTTTATCTCTATTTTTACCGCAAATTGCCATTTATTTATTCGTTTTTCCCCAATTAAGAAAAAGCACACCCAAGAGGATGTGCTGAGTGATTATTGATTTTCAAATTATTCGAACATTGCTGTTGATAGATATCTTTCACCGGTATCTGGTAATAAAACAACGATTGTTTTTCCTTCGTTTTCTTTTCTTTGAGCAATTTCAATCGCGGCTTTAAGCGCAGCACCAGAAGAAATACCAACTAGTAAGCCTTCTTTTCTCGCGGATAGTCTGCCTGTAGCAAAAGCGTCTTCATTGCTTATCGCGATGATTTCATTATAGATGCTTGTATCTAATGTATCTGGGACAAAGCCTGCACCTATGCCTTGAATCTTATGTGGACCTGGTGTTCCTTTAGATAATACTGGTGATGTAGCGGGTTCCACCGCTACTACTTTGATATTTGGATTTTGTTCTTTTAAATATTTACCAACACCAGATATCGTTCCACCTGTTCCAACACCTGCTACAAAATAATCTAATTGACCTTCTATGTCGTTATAGATTTCTGGTCCAGTTGTTAAATAATGAATTTCAGGATTTGCGGGATTGGTGAATTGAGAAGGCATAAAAGCATTAGGAATTTCTTTTAATAATTCTTCTGCTTTTGCAATTGCTCCTTTCATGCCTTTGCTGCCTTCGGTTAAAACGAGTTCCGCTCCATAGGCTTTTAAGAGATTTCTTCTTTCAATGGACATCGTTTCTGGCATTGTTAAGATGATTCTTAATCCTTTAGAGGCAGCGACCATGCTTAAGCCGATTCCAGTGTTACCACTTGTGGGTTCAACTAAAACGGTATCTTTATTGATAAGCCCATGCTTCTCAGCTTTTTCAATCATTGCTCTAGCAATTCTATCTTTAACACTTCCTGCGGGGTTAAATGATTCAACTTTAGCAACTATTCTTGCTTTTAAAGCAAATTCTTTTTCGATATTTGTTAATTCTACTAATGGTGTTGCACCGATTGTATCAGTGATTCTTGAATAAACTTTCATAATATTTCCTCTATTTCCTTTTAACCTATATGTTTACTAGGTTTACATGATTATAATACTGTGCTATAATTAAGTCAACGATGATGCTTAACACTCATCAAATTTGTATCTTTATAATAACGAGGAACTTAAAAATGAAATTGTCATCAAAAACCATAACTGCTATTAAATTATTCATTGATTTATCAGAACATTGCGAGGAAGGATTTATTTCCCTTATCGATGTTGCGAAAAGGAAAGAAATATCGAAAAAATTTCTCGAGCAAATCGTTCCACTATATAAGACAAAGGGCCTTTTAATATGTTCTCGTGGCAATCAAGGTGGCTATGCTTTAGGAAAACCAGCAAAAGAAATTAAATTAAAAGATATCATCTATGTCTCAGAAAGTTCATTACAAAAAGATACTTATAACTACCCTCCTATTGATGAAACGATATCAGCTTTAGATAATTTAATTGAAGAATATTTGTCCTCTATTACTTTAAAAGATCTAACCGACAAACAAAAAGAAATCTATATCAATTCCTATATTATCTAGAAAACTTTAAATTAATTTTGTTTTATAGATTGATTTTTTATTTATAATTATGAAGATGATTTATTTAGATGCTGCAAGTAATGTTAAAACTAAAAAGGAAGTACTAGATACCTTTTTGAAAATAGAAAATAGAAATTTAGCCAACGCTAATTCTCTTCATAATGGTGGCAAGAATGCTCGAGCGATTGTTGAAAGTTATCAAGATAAAATATATGAATCATTAGGATTAGATAAATCAGAATATGATATTATCCACACTTCCAGCGGAACAGAAAGCAATAATTTGGCCATCAAAGGATTTGCCTATTCCTATTCTGGATATGGTCGACATATTTTAGTAAGCCCTTTAGAACACAGTTCCACTAATGCGACACTAGGATATTTAAAAGACAATAATTTTGAAGTGGAATTTATTCCAGTCAATAAAGATGGGAAGATTGATTTAATATCCTTAGATAAGAAAATAAGAAAAGATACCATATTAATAGTCATTAATTTGATCGATGGAGAAGTCGGCTTTATTCAAGACTATAAGAATATTATAGAAGTAGCTAAGAAACATAATATCAAAGTTTTCTTTGATGCTGTACAAGCCTTTGGAAAATTCAAACTTGACTATAATCAATTAGATTTCTTTTCTATATCTCCTCATAAATTTGGAGGATTATTAGGAACAGGATTATTAATAAAAAGAAAAGAAATAATATTAACTCCTTTAATTCATGGAGGTAAATCCTTAACCTTATTTAGAAGCGGTTCTATTCCTATATCTTTAATTGGGGCGACGAGTAAAGCCATTGAACTTGCTGTTTTAAATTTAGATAAGCATTACGAATATGTAAAGTCATTACAATCATATTTGCTTGCAAAACTCAAAGATTTTTCAAAAATTACAATAAATTCACCATTAGATAATCCCTATATCATAAATATTTCCATCGAAGGTTTTAAAGGAAGAGATATCCTAGAATATTTAAATAGCAAAGAAATATATGTATCGCAGAAAGCTGCTTGCGATGTTTTAAATACCCCTTCCAAAGTTTTGATGTCGGTCTATAATAATAAAATGCGTGCGTCAAGTTCTATTAGAATATCTATTAATGAAGATAATGCTATAGAAGAGATAAACGAACTTATTAAGCAATTAAAGGAAATGATTGATGAGAGATGAAATAGACATATATGAAAAAGAAATAACCACTAAGTATCGTCAATTATTGTGGTCAAGATTTCTTAAAGCTATCCATGAATTTAAGTTGATAACTCCTGGAGATAAAATATGCGTTTGTATTTCTGGCGGGAAAGATTCGATGCTCATGGCTAAACTTTTTATGTGCTTAAAGAAATTTATGGATTTTGATTTTGAAGTCAAATATTTAGTTATGAATCCTGGCTATAACGAAATCAATCTACAAACCATTAAAAATAACTTGAAAATATTAAATATCCCTGCAGAAATCAGGGAAACTAATATTTTTGAGATTGCTAATTCACAAGATAAAAGCCCTTGTTTTTTATGTGCCAAAATGCGAAGAGGCGCTTTATATAATATTGCCAAATCAATGGGATGTAACAAGATTGCTCTTGGCCATCATTACGATGATGTTATCGAAACAACATTGATGAATATGCTATCTTCTGGTTCTTTCCAAACAATGCTTCCTAAATTACGTTCCACTAATTACGAAGGAATGGAATTAATAAGACCTTTATATTATATAAGAGAAAAAGATATCATCCGTTTCCGTAAAGACAATAATTTAAATTTTATTCAATGCGCTTGTCGCTTCACCGAAAATTGTGCCATATGCGATAATGGAGGCGGAGGAAGCCGTAGATTATATATTAAGAATCTTATCAAAGAACTTAAAAAAGAAATACCTGATGTGGAAAAGAATCTCTTCAGCGCAGCAAATAATGTAACATTAGATATGATCCTTGGCTATAAGAAAAAAGGACAATACCATTCTTATTTAGAAGAATACGATGATAGTGACAATCAATAAGTTATAGCCGCTATTATTATTCAATCATATTCCTAATGATTATAGAAAAAAACAGTGACATTGATTTGGTAAAATGCATCAACGAAAAATCTTATAGCTAATTACAGTAACGAAACAAATATATCTAGACGGGAATTTTACAGAATCTAGTCATTTTTAGTTCATAATTTAAAAATTTAACTTCGTTATAAAAATAATTCACGTGTCAAATCGTGTTTTT
>CAJOOD010000108.1 GCA_905236085.1 uncultured Bacilli bacterium | reverse complement strand
CGAAATTGGGGAAGTCATTGATAAGACTTGGACATCGATATGGTTATCATCCATATATTTAATTCTCTTGCGAAAATCAGTTAAATCTTCAAAAATAGTCGACATATGCGGGGAATTTGATGATAAAGCATGCTTGGAATATTTTTGATTTATTTCCATTATTCTTGTATCTAAATAATGTTCTTCTAAAGTAATTACTTTCATATCTCGTTATCCTTTATATTATTTTATTTATCTTTTTGTTCTTTTTAACGCCTCTTTGATATTGGTATTTTGAATAACCAAATCCCACTACATTCATTATTTTGTGGCCTTCAGGTATATTTAAGAATTTTAATATTTCCTTATTGCTAGCAAATAATTCAGCGCTGTAAGTGGAAATAATGGTTCCAAATCCATACGCATTAGCAATTAATTCAAAATATGCAGTGGCAAGATTTATTTCCGTAATAGCCCCATCTTTAAATCTTTCAGAAACGGCTTTATGGGCGATAAATAGATGAGGAGCATTATATATTCTTAATTCACTATAATCATCCATAGTATCAAATAAAGACAATTGTTTATTACTATTTTTATATAGCTTATATAATTTCCCCATCGCTTCTTTGGTGTATATCACGCTAAATTCGAGACTTTTATTATTTCCTCCCGTAGGAACATGCGCTACTGCATCAAGCATTTCATCGATGATGTTTGAAGGTATTTCTTCATTTTTAAAATCTCGACAAGAACGACGATATTTCATAAGTCTTGATAAATCTTCTTTAATCGCTGGGGATGGCTTTTTAGCGACGTCTTCTGGATTAATATCAAATATAGATATAGCACCTGTTGGACATATGGCTAAGCAATGCTCACACTTCCAGCATCCTTTCCATGAGAAATTAGTTTCATCGACTAGATGTGGATGATTATTTTCCATCACTAAGACATGGCCACCGACCATATTACCTGGACAGACATTTAAACAATTGCCACATCCAATACATTTATTTAAATCTACTTTAAAATTAGCCTTTTCCATAAATTGATTTTCCTATAGGATATATAATCCGATTCTAAAAGTAACATTAGGATGATGATTATTTCCTGGTAAAGGATCTCTTATAGCCGCGGGATAGCGAGAGCCAAGACAATCTCCACCCATGAGATTATATCCCCCACCTCTCATAACATAATTGCTTCCTTTTCTTTCTCTAGTCCATTCCCAGTTATTTCCCGCTAGATCGTAGATGTTATTGGCCTTGGTTTCTTCATATATGCCAGTATAATTTCCTCTAGCGCCAACTGAGAAAGTGTCATTGGAATAATTGCCCCAACTTGTGCTATCAACCGCCACTTCTTCTCTGGTTTTATTTTCTGAATCTATGAGCCACTGCAAAGTGGTATCAAAGTTAATTCCCCATGGAAAGAAACCTTGCACAGAATCATTATCAGCATATAAAGATTCACAAACTCCAACAGTATCTTGAGGAGAGAATTGTACCCATATTTGTCCTGGATTATTACTAGAAACTTCAACGCTTAAAGGAAGATTATTCGCACCTTTACTGGCTTCATATCTAGACATATAAAAGCCTCCATAAGTTTCTACGCTGACTAACATTTGTTGATATGAATCTAATTCCGTTTCATCATAATAGCCATCGATAGAATCACCGCCTGAAAAATAGCTACCATAATCATAAACACTAAATTCGGTTTCGCTTGTTGGAACCCATACATATTCGCTGGTATCTGGAGCGATGATAACTAGCCCTTCATTGATAGTATTTTCGCCCTCAACGCTAGATACTACAAAATCAGATGGAATATAGGCTACATCGCCATTTTCATCGACATATTTGCTGGCCTTGGTATCAGTGATATCGACTTCGGAAACATCGTAAGTTCCAATATCTAAATCACTAGAATCAGGGCTTACACTACGACATGATGTTAGAAATAATGATAGAGCCATCATAGTTAGCATTAACAATGTCTTTTTCATTTGTTTTTCCACTCCTTAATAAATCCTTCGGTATAATTCCATAATTCTTTTTGATTATCAATTTCATAAGATAAAGGAGAAGAATCTATAAAATTAACACTTCGATCAAAATATTTAGCTTTAACGTCTAATGAGTCATCTAACATCAATGATGCAAGAGCGGTAGATGATTTATCTAAATCTCCAAATCTATCTGGCATCATGGTTTTCACAAATAAGACTCGTGATTTAGGCATTGGACCACCTGCGAAATTGGTTTGCATCATCCCTGGATTAAAGGAATTGACTAAGGTATTTCTTCCTTCTTTATCTAATCTTTCTTGTAACTCATTGGTAAAATATATCGCGGAAAGTTTAGAATAAGGATAGGCAGTTCTATCGCTGTTATCGGAATAGAAAATATCTTTGACATCTCTCCACTTCAAGCCTTGAGGAGGATTGTGCATATCGCTGCTGATATTAAAGATTTTTTTAATGTCATATTTTTCTAATAATAGATTAGTTAAATACCAATGGCCAAGGTAATTTGTGGCCATGACAATCTCTACATTATCAACAGATTTGCCTTGATGCATTCCTGATATGCCAGCATTATTAATAAGTCCAAATAGGGAGTCGGAATGGTTTTTAAATTCTTCTACGAAATCTTCCACTGATTTAAGAGATGATGTATCTAATAGCAAACGCTCAACATTACTGTTTCCTGTTTCTTTAATTATCGCTTCTTGAGCTTGTTTAGCTTTTTCTAAATTACGGCAAGCGAGAATAAGACGATATTCTTTATTTGCGGCAATCTTTTTAGCGCTTTCAAATCCTAAGCCAGAATTGGCTCCGGTGATAATTACTGTTCTTAATTCTTCCATAATATTTACATTCCTAACATTTTTTTAAGAAGATCTACCATTTCTTCTTTTTCTTTATCATTTAATTTATTGGTTAATTCGTTTTCTATATCATCGCCAATTTTGATTAATTCTTTTTCTAGTGAATAGGCTTTCTTGGTCGGGGTTATCAATTTCCCTCTATTATCATTTGGATTGGCTACTCTTTCCACTAAGCCCTTCTTTTCTAAATAATCTATATGTCCAATTGTGGTGGGATGGGTTGCTGATAAGAATATTTCTAAATCAGTAATTCTTGCTTTATGTTCCTTTTCTGCGAATAAGAATTTTAATATCTTGTATTGTGTTGAACTTATTTCGTATGGATCTAAAGCCTTATTAGATATTTTGTCAAATTGGAGCGATGCCTTTTTAATTAATATGGCGATCTTGTCTAAAGTCATAAATAATTCCTTTCGTAGATTCCTACATTCATATTATAGTAGTTTCCTACATTTTGTAAATAGGTAAAATACTTTTGTTTTTTTTGGAATATTGTTCGATATCTTTTCATCTTCGTTCTTGCAATCGATTTTTAGGGGAATTACAAAAAATACAGTTCAAGAGTTCGGACTGCTTTTTTACTTCAAAAACTATCAAAAAATGCCTTAAAACAAGAAAAAAGGAGAATAATACAAGTATTAATCTCCTATACTTTCTAATGGCGTCCCTGATTGGATTCGAACCAACGGCAGACCGCTTAGGAGGCGGTTCCTCTATCCAACTGAGGTACAGGGACAAAAGAAGAGGCTTTTTTAGCTTCTTCTATTTTCTTTATTTATTAAAGAAATCTAATACGTCTTGATAGACTTGGTTTTTGGTCTCGTTTGTTTCATTTAATATCTCGTGTCTAGCGTGTGGATATGTTTTTGCTTCGACATCTTTGATACCATATTTCAAGTATAGATTCTTCATAATATCTGGAGCTTTACCCCAATTACCTACAGGGTCTTCCTTACCAGCGATTAAGAAGATTTTTAAATCCTTATTTATACGCTTTAAGAATTTATCTTTATGCAGTCTTTTTAGTCCTTTTAAGAATTCTAAGAAGAAACCTTTATTAGGACCAAATCCACATAATGGATCAGCGATATATTTATCAACATTTTCTTCGTTATAAGATAACCAATCAAATGGTGTACGAGGATTTTCAACGTGTTTATTATAAGCACCAAATACCATTTTATTCAGCAATTTGGCACTTTTTTCTCTGTTTTTCTTATTGGTGGTCATCTTTGCAAGAGCGTAGCCTAAGCCTGTTGCAGGATTCTTTGAACCAGTTCCACATAAGACAACTTTTGAGACGTGTTTAGGATATCTTTGAATATAATCTTGTAAGACAAATGAACCCATAGAATGAGCGAAGATATAAATTGGTTTACAAGATAATCTTAAAACTGCGACTAAGGCATCAACGTTGTTGACCATTTTTCTAAAACCGGATGTAGGCCATACTCCACGATTAGATAAATCTTCTTTAACGTTTTCGCCTTGTCCATAATGGTCAACACAATATACGTTATAACCATTGCGACATAAGAATTGCGCGAATTCATCATAACGAATAGATGTTTCTTCCATTCCAGTTACGATAATGATGTTACCTTTTTGCTCTTCCCCTTCATTAGTCCAAGATAAACCATATAATGGTCCATCTTCGACTTTTAATTCAATTCTTTGTCTTTTAAACATAATTAATCACCGTATCCATTAGGATTATGTGATTGCCAATTCCATGAATCTTTGCAGCAATCAACAATATCATATTGAGTTTTATAACCCATTTCTTTGTATGCCTTTGTAGCGTCAGCGAATGAGGTGGCAATATCACCAGGTCTTCTATCCTTAATTTCATAAGGAATCTTTAAATTGTTGGCTTTTTCAAAAGCATGAATCAATTCTAAGACGCTGACACCATGTCCTGTTCCTAAATTGTAGATAACTAAGCCAGGTTTTTCTTCTAATTTCTTTAAAGCATATAAGTGACCAATAGCCAAATCTACAACATGGATATAGTCTCTTACACCAGTGCCATCAGGAGTATCATAGTCATTACCAAATACATTAACGTGTGGCAATTTACCGCAGGCGACTTGAGTGATATATGGCATTAAATTATTAGGAATACCATTTGGATCTTCGCCAATTAAGCCAGATTTATGTGCGCCAATAGGATTGAAATAACGTAATAAAGCAATATTTAAAGTAGGATCATTTTTAGCTTCTTCTTTTAACATTAATTCGATTTGATATTTGGTTTCTCCATATGGGTTAGTGCAGCCACCAACTTCATCTGTTTCCACCATTGGAACATGTTTAGGAACTCCATAAACTGTCGCCGAGGATGAGAAGACTAAATTCTTGACATTAAATTCTTTCATCAATTTGACTAATACCTTAGTGGAACCAATATTGTTATCAAAATATAATTCTGGGAATTTAACGGATTCTCCGACTGATTTTAAACCAGCAAAATGGATAATAGAATCGATTTGATGAGCTTTAAATACTTCTCTTGTTTTAGCTTCATCTCTTAAATCAATTTTGTAAAATAGTGGCCTTTTGCCGGTAATTTTTTCAATTCTATTTAGGACTTCTTCTTTGGAATTAACCAAATTATCAATAATAATTACTTCCTTACCCCTAGTAAGTAATTCCACAACTGTGTGAGAACCGATGAACCCGGTTCCGCCTGT
>CAJOOD010000107.1 GCA_905236085.1 uncultured Bacilli bacterium | reverse complement strand
TAAATGACAAATATCATAAATCAATATATTATAAATAAGGAGATAAAAAACGATGGAATACACATTAAAGAAAATAGAAAAAATGAATTTTATAACCATTAAAAATGATATTGGCTTTGAAGTTACTTTTTCTCGTTTAGGAGCTTCTATATTAACTATTTATTATAACGGGGTGATAATGACCACTTCTCCTAAATCTATGAGAGACTTCTTTAAAAAAGATTTATATTTTGGTAAGACTATTGGCCCTATCGCTAATAGGATTGAAAATGGGATTATCAAAATAGGCGATAAAGAATATCAGATGGAATTAAATGAAGGAAATAACACACTTCATTCCGGAACTAAAGGGATTTCTAATAAGATATTTGACTATAACATCAATGAAAATAAAGAATTTATTTCTGTTTATATGATGTTAAAAGATAGGAAAATGAAGAATGGTTTACCAGGAAATGTCACTTATTTAATCACATATACCATTCCTAGAAATGAGGCTAAATTATTAGTTAATTTCAATGTTTCCACTGATGCGGACACTGTTATTGCGGTAACCAATCACTCATTCTTCTGTTTAGGTGAAGAGAATCTTAATCATTTATCTTTGAAGATACCAGCGAGTAAATATATTGAATCTGATAAAGATACTTTAATTCCACGTCAAGTTAAGGACATGATTGAATGTCTAGATTTTCGTAATAAGAAAAACATCATGAAAGATATCAATGATGATTATTTACAAAATCATAAAACTAAAGGTTATGACCACCACTTTATCTTTGATAATAATAATCCTATCGTTTTAGAATCGCCTAAATATGTTTTAGAAATAAGAAGCAACTTCTCTGGCTGCCAAATATATTCTGATAATTATGAAGATGGGGCGGTGATGCTTAATAGCCCTGAAAAACTTCATAGAGGAATTGCTATTGAACCTCAAGATTCCACATTAGATAGAAAAGTATTAAGCAAAGTAGAGAGATTTTATTCTCGTGAAATAGAATATAAATTCGTGCAAAAATAGAATATTTTTCTGGATATTAGAAATTAAGCAAATAAAATATATGAGATTTGCAAGATATTTATAAATATCATTGTTTTGGCTTACAAATTAACCAAATATAAAAAATATGTGAAAATCAAATATATTCGTGTAGAATAGTTAATGTTTAAACAAGCACATTAATTCATTAAACGCATTGTTAATGTTATTGCTGTGCTTAATACCAATTTTAAAGGAGACAATAATTAATGAAATTTGGTAAAGTTTTAATTTTTGCTGCCATGCTTACATTAGTCGGTTGTGGTGGCGGACAACAAGAAGCCACTTCTTCTTCTGAAAGTTCTGCTAGCTCAGCAAGTGATAGTGGCGCAGTAACTGAATCATCTAGCAGTGAAGAAGTTGAATCATCTAGCAGTGAAGAAGACGATGGATTATTCCACAATTACAAATTAGCGATTCAATTCGGTGAAATCGGTGAAGAATTGCCAAGTTATGTCAAAGCATTTGCTATTGGTAACTTCAATGAATGGGCTAATGATTCTTTGGACGCTAACTTCTTATTTACTCTTGATACATCATTAAGCCAAAGCGAAGGTAAGAATACTTATGTCGCAAATATTGGCACTGTCGCACCTGATGACCAATTGCAATGGAAAGTTATTATGGGCACATCCGATACTATTACTAATAATGGCGATGGCACATTGAATGTTCCATGGGGCAATGAAGGTTCGGTTACTGGATTTAACATTGAATTTACAGTTACTTCCGCTGATCCAGTTGTTCAAGTATTAGGAAATTATAACTTCCCAGCTAATCCAGAAAGCGAAGCATATACTGTTACATTAACTGTCGGATTTACTGGCATCGGTGATGAATCCGCATATGTTTTCCAATTCAAAGGTAGCTTTGATGGATGGGCTGCACATGATGTCAATATAAATGGTGGCTTTATCACCTTTACATACGAAGATGTCAGAGAAGGAAATTATGAATTTGGTATTAATGTCAATTATTCTGCAAAAAGTGAATGGCATTCATGGTACGGAAACGAACCACTTACAGTTACCGGTGATTTAAATTTAGAATATTCCGCGGAATTTGGAGAAGGCAATCATGGCTTAACAATGCCAGACTAATCTAACCAATACTTTATAGGAGCCGCTCCTCGTGAGCGGCTTTTTTATTATGCAAAACCCCATTATTTTTTCAAAACCATAATAAAAAGGCCCTTAGAATTTCAACAAAGAGCCTTTTTTCAATCAGCTTATATTAATGTAATATCACTGTGGAATGAGATGATATTCTTAATTTGCCGTCCTTAAGATTGGATATCTTATGATCAATGCTTACTTCATCCAATATTTCGCTCGCATTAATATCAAATTCCATATTGTAATAAGCAAAATTATGGACAACGATGATATAATCATCTCCTAAACTTAATTTATAGACCATAAGACTTCTTTCATCTATATCAATAGAAGGCATCAATGAGGAGAATTTGGAGTTCTTGATAAATGGATATTTATTTCTGATATTGATAATCTTCTTATAATGTTTAATTAATGAGAAGTTCTCATTTAATTTATCATAGACACCATCTTCTACTTGGTCGTTATTGTTGAGATCTTGACGATTGCTTTCAGGGAAGGCACATTCACCAGTCTTATCATTTTTCGACCAAATCATTGGTAATCTTCTTCTTGCGTCCGAATAATCTTCTGGAGAAGTTTTACGAACACCTTTTAATTGGATTTCTTCGCCATAATACATATATGGAGTGCCTGGTAATAATCCATAGAAGGACATCGCTAATTTGTTTTGATCTTCATCTAGATTTTTAGAACATCTATCTTGGTCGTGATTTGATAAGAAATATGAGGAATATCCATCAGGATTTCTACTTTTAATCGTGGTCTCGTTTTTCTCAATAGAGGTGGCAAATGTTGCTCCATTTAAATAACCTTTAACGAAATTAAAGATAGTCATTTCTCCCCCTTGTGCTTGACCGAAGCGGAAGAAGGAATCGCATTTAGAAGCATGATATTGATTAACAATAACATCGCTTTGCCAGCACTCCCCTACCATATAGAAATTAGGATCATATTTGTGGCAGGTCTCTTCTAACCAAGTAAGGAAAGAGACGTTTTTGGTTGTGTTGCTGTAATAATAATATAATACAGCATCTAATCTAAAGCCCTTAACACCATGATTTATCCAGAATTTGCTGATATTTTCGATTTCATCTCTAACAGCTTGATTGTCTAAATTAAATTCTGGCATAGAGGCATCGAATCTAGATTCATAGAGAACACCATTATAATAATGTTGCCCTTCTCCCCATACAAACCAATCCTTTTTAGAATCAGCGCTTTCATTATTATTAAGATAATCTTGATATGATTCTTGGAACCATGCGTGATTGATTGAGCAATGATTTAATACCATATCAATCATGATATCAATATTGTATCTATTAGCTTCTGCGACAAGAGCGTCAAAATCTGCGAGAGTTCCATAATCAGGTTCAATATCATAATAATTAGTGATGTCATAACCATGATAGGATGGTGATGGATTAATAGGCATTAACCATACGGTTTTAATGCCTAAATCGCTGAGATATGGGATTTTGGCTTTAACACCATTTAAATCACCAATACCATCATTATTTGAATCATAGAAGCTTCTAACAAATATTTCATATGACAT
>CAJOOD010000106.1 GCA_905236085.1 uncultured Bacilli bacterium | reverse complement strand
TCAAAAAAATATCAATAATTAATTGATTTGTTGGACGTCCAACATGAAATTAACGTTTATAGTGAGAGAGGCAAGGTAATTCGCTCGTATTTATTTTAATTAATATGGTTTTACAAACATTTTTATATATGGCGTAGCAATGGTAAATAACGCATATAGGATTTATTTTTTTACTAAAAAAGCGATAATATTATTAATGCAAAAAGAACTTTAACACAAGTTATAACTTTATTTATTTGGAGGGATTATAACATATGGGCAGGGCAAAATATTTTAGATTTGTAGGTGTTTTGGAAATTATTGCATGGATTGTAGGCTTAATTGCCTTCCTTATTTTCTTAATCAATGGTTTGAAATATACGACTGTGGGCAATACTAGTATTCGTGCATTTCAAGATGAATCAATATTTTTCTATGTCATGGTGGGCATACTGTATGTTATCGTGGGTCCAGCATTAGGATTATTATTCTTCATGGTTGCGGATTTATACGAAAAGAGTTTTTATCAAAATAAACCAGTTGTTAAAAAGCCTGTTGCTAGTAAGCCTGCCGCCAGTAAATCTGTTGCTAGTAAACATGTTGTATATGCAAATAAGGTTACTGAAACAGAAATACAAAAATTAACAGGCGAAGAAAAAATATACGCTGAAGCCGAGAAATTATTACAAGAAAAGAAATTTGATCAAGCTAAAGAAAAGTTCACTTCCTTAAAGAATTATAAGGATGCACCTTTAAAAGCAAATAACTGTGATGTTCTTAAAGAGCTATATAAAAAATCGAAATAATAAGTGGTTTTGACTTGAAATATATTCCATAAATGGCATGAGATATAAATGATTATATTTTATGTGACGTTATCGTTATAAATTAGAAAAAGAGAAAAAATATTGACCTTTTGCGGCGAATTTAATCTAAATTCTATTTAATATTTGATTCCAAAACAATCTAAATAAGCTTTGAGCGTGTCTTGTCCATCTAAGCAAGTGCTGATAAGCCAACCACATTCTTCCTCACAGTTGCTTAAACCTTGATAATAGAACATTTTCTTAAAGCGATTCCTAATTTCCTATTTCCATAATTATCATCATCGCCATCATGATAATTAAAAGTAATATTACCAATGCATTCTTCACATATCTGTTTAGCGGTATGAATGGCCCATTCTCTATCTGCTTTATAAAATTCTGTTAGATATTTATTAAGCATTTCAAATGCATCTTTTGGCATGGCATTATTGTGTCTAGCATATCCATATCGACATAAGCATAAGAGGAAGAGATATAAATCTTTACTTTCAATATTTATTGTTTTTGTTGTGTTATTGTTATCCGCCATAATATTGTTAAAACGAATGCTTTCTAATGCTAAGAAATTAATTCATTTTTACTCCTTATGAGACTATGCTTTCATAATAAAAAATAGGTGTCAAGCGACCCTACAAAGCTACCTTGATTAATTAAATTAATAGAGCCGTATAAATATAATAATTACTTAATATAATTAATTAAGGTAAATTTATTTTCAATTTTTTCTTATTTTAATATGTGACACTTCTATGACAAGCCACATGCTAATATATAGCCAAGAAAAGAGGTGTAACTATGAGAGAAGAATTATTAAAAGGATTAAGCAAAGAGCAAATCACTAGATTAGAGAAATGTAAAGATGGCAAAGAAATATTAGCCCTTGCTGAAGAAGAGGGTGTTGAACTTAATGATGAACAATTAGAAGCCATTAATGGCGGTGGCTGTGGTTCTGGTAAGCAAATCAAATGTCCAAATTGCGGTTCTAAAGATTGTGACACAAAAGACGTTTATAATAGAGGTACAAAAGACGAAATGCTTCTACTCCATTGTAACAAGTGCGGAAATAATTTTATTTATTCATAATATTTATAAATCAATATAAAATATACCAGATTGGGTAGTGCCTAATCTGGTTTTATTTTGTCTTTTTAAAATAGAATTATGACATACAAATCGACATTCTATTCCGACATCGATAAATTTAAAAATCTTCTAAATAAATATCTATTTCAATTAAGGGTATATGGGCTGTGTGGCTGATGCTTTTAACAACGGCAAATAGCATCTT
>CAJOOD010000105.1 GCA_905236085.1 uncultured Bacilli bacterium | reverse complement strand
ATTCAAATAAATTCAAAATAATTCGTGAATAAATACAAATTAATTCAAACATGTTATCTATTTCATTTTTTAAATTAATCTATAAAATGTTAATGGTATGAAAAAACTAAAAGACCTTTTATCTGGAATATTAATGGGGATTGGGTGCGCTATACCAGGCGTGTCTGGTGGCACTATCGCTATTATGCTAGGTGTTTATGATAGACATCTAGATGATATGAACAATTTAAGAAGTAAAAAATTCTTCACTGCTTTATTAGCATTATTGCCTTTATTAGTGGGCGTTATTGTTGGCGTAATCCCTGCAGTTATATTATTTAACCTAACTTTTAAAGGGTTTTTGTTTGGAACAGTATCCTTGTTCGCTGGATTTGTCATCGGAGGAATTCCTTCTATATTAGATGTCACCAAGCAAGAAAAGATTAAGAAAACATATATCATTATCTTAATTATTGCCTTTGTCGTTGCGTTAGGATTAGGAATATTAAGCGCATTAGTGGGAGACAAATTAAATCTATTATCACACTTCAACATGAATGAAGATGGTGGCTGGATTGATGGAGGCCATGTCGACTGGTGGATTTATATATTAATGATTCCAATTGGAGTTATTGCCTCTGCGGCTTTAATTGTTCCTGGTATTTCCGGATCGATGATTTTATTAGTTACAGGTTTTTATTCTCCATTATTAAAAACTGTTGATTGGTGGAAACTAATCTTTAAAGGTCAAGGTAATGGTGAGATGGCTGGCTCCTTAATTGGTGTATATCTATGCTTCCTTTTAGGCATATTGATTGGTTTCTTTACCATTGTTAAATTAATGAAATTCTTATTCGATAAATATAAGATTGCTGCATATTATGGAATATTAGGATTTGTCTTTGGCTCAATTGGATCATTGTATTTTAATAATGACATATTCACATATTATAAAGGCTGGGCTAATGGTACTTCTTATATGCTTAGCATGCCATTAGAAATTGTCTTAGGTGCTGTCTTATTAGCGGTTGGTATAATTCTTTCTTATTTGTTGGTGAGATATCAAAGAAAATCAGAAAAGAAAGAATTAGCAAATTAGAAAAAATATCCCCTTTTTGCGCGGTTATTTGAATTTTTAAAGATTATTAATTTCTAAAAACATTTATTGGAAATAACTATTTTATTTGGATTGGAGGAAAATTTCTTTTAAAAATCCCATTTGGGCTTAAAAAGATGCTATAATTTATTTTATGAATAAATATGAACGTGCATTAAAATCATTTTATCAGTCAAATAGAGATAAAGGTCGCAATTATTTTCTTGATGACCGTGTATTCGATTTAGAAACAATCAATGGAGGCTATGCCGCGACCGTTAGAGGTTCTGGATACATGCAATATCGAGTAAAGTTACTCGTTGATGAAAATAGAGTGTCTTATTATACATGCACATGCCCTGTTAGAGGCGAATGCAAACATATCGCCGCAGTCTTATATTATTTAATGGCCAACGAAGAAGAAGCCATTTCACAAAAAGAAATAATAAAGGAGACTGTAAAAGGATCCCCTGAAGCCGCTTTTGCATCCATTACAAAAAGATTGGATGCTATACCAAAAGGTAATAACAATTTATCATTATTAAACACCGCAGAAAAATTATTCCTATCCGTTCAACAAACACTAAATATTGAGCAAAAAACCACTTTATTTAAAAGATTTTTGTCTTATGATGTCGGTTATTATCGTGCGGTTTATAGCTCCACTACATATGATGTTAGTAAATTAATATCATCAGTAGCCTTAAGCAAAGAAGATAAAGCTAATATCATTATAGAATTAGCCAAAGAAAGAAAAATTAATAATTCTTTAACCCATATTATTTTCTGCTCGTTTAATAATCTCTCCTTTTTAAAAGAACCTTTAATTAAATTAATAAATGAAGATGATGATTTATATCGTTTAATTAAACTCGCTAGAGAAGACGACCTTGATATAAAGAACGAATTATTAAGAAAATTGAATTTTGAAAAATTAAAGAAGATTGTTAAATTCAATAGATTTTCTCCGACATATTTTGAAGCCGAAGATTCTAT
>CAJOOD010000104.1 GCA_905236085.1 uncultured Bacilli bacterium | reverse complement strand
AGTGATTGCTCTTTTGCTTGGCAAAAATTTTAAATAGATAAAAAAATTCTCATTTCCTATTATTTGGATATGAGTTTTTTTATTTTTCGAACTTGTTCCATTAAGATTGATATTGCTTTGTTATATATCTAATTTGTGTTGGATAGATAAATAATTCTCATTAATAATGAGATTTTATGATACTATATTTTCATTAGAACTAAGGGGAATGATTTATATGAAGAAAAATATATTATTAGTGATGACGCTTACATCTCTTCTTTTAACTGCTTGTCATAGTGGGCAAAAAACTTCTGAACCTTCTGAACAACCTTCGACAAGTGAAGAAGAGATCAAGAATTATGCTATTAAAGATGTAAATGTTTATAAAGAGGCGAATAAGGTTGATAGAAAGGTTTCATTAAGATTTTATAATGACCATCCTCATGTTCCTTATATCAATGTTTCATCTTATTATCATGAATTCTTTAATGTGGATTATACTTATACACTTGAAAACGGATTATATACATATCTTAGCAGAGAAAATGGATATTTAAGATTTGATACTGACCACAATTATTTTGCTTCTTTAGATATTGGTGATTTCTCTTATCTTCCTGCTTCAGTCGCGGAGTCTTCTAAGGTTTTTGTTAATTATAAAGAGGTGATTACAACACCCAAAAGAGAAAAGATTATCGATTTAAATGCTTATCATATCGATATCTATAGTGATGTTGATGGGGTATACACTCCTTTAACATTCTTATCTGATTTCTCTGGTGGGAATGAATTATATAATGTTGCTTATAACGGTGAGGATATTTACATCATCGATTTTGATGGGATGACCACAGATGGTGAAAAAAGAGATACAAATTATTATCGTGACACTTATTACAAGGTTTTAGGGGATTTTGATACTCCAAGAGAAGATGATTTAATCGAATATGTTTATAACGAATTATGTTTAATTTTTGATAATTATCGTGGATATACTAGTCATCTTTTCATGGGGGATAATAATCTTTTATCTTTAGGTTTAGATGGAGTCTTAACACAATATTATCCTAAGGTTAAACAATATCTATTATCCAAAGATAAGGATGAATATCTTTTAGGATATTTTGCATTATTTGTGACTTTATTTGATGGAGGACATACTTCCCAATTATTAGAAGATGTTCCTAATGATTTAGATAGTGAAGAAGATTTCGCTTCAGCTTGTATAAGTAAAGCTAGTAGTGATCAAGATATTTCAAATTTATGTTTTGATTTCTTATCTGAAATATCCGCGATTATTATGAAAACCGCGATTCTTAAAAGTGCTAGAAATGATGCTTTTAAAATCGAGGCTAATGATAATGGCTTCTATTATCGTTTTGATGAAGATAGTAAGACAGCTTATATTGGCTTTGACCATTTCACTTGTGATTTTCAAGGATGGGATGATTTTTATAACAATAAAGGTGATATCCCCCTTAATAGTGATACCTATGCTTATGTCAGAAATCAGTTATATCAAGCTTTAGATGATAAAGCGGAAAATGTTGTCTTAGATTTAAGCACGAATATTGGTGGCAATAGTACATCATTAGATGGAATATATGGCTTATTATGTGGGGCTAAAGGCGAATTCTCGATGAATAATACTCTTTATCAATATCGTTATACCACTCCTTATGAAGTGGATATCAATTTAGATGGTAAATTTGATGAATTAGATGTCGAAGAAGCGGGGAAATTTGATTTTAATTATGGCATCCTTACTTCTAATATATCTTACTCTTGCGGGAATTTATTGCCTAGCTTATTAAAAGAAGCAGGTTATAAAATTATTGGTCAAAAAAGTGGAGGTGGAAGTTGTTCTATTCATTTAGGAACGACTGGGGATGGCTTGCCATTTTCTAGAAGTAGCTATCTTTGCTTAAGCAATGCAAGTGGGGATAATCTTGATGATGGAGTCCCTCTTGATTTAGATATCATTGTAGACTCTGGAAAGGTTTCAATTTATAGTGCGATATCTTATTTCTATGATTTTAATTATGTTGGTAATTATTTATCTAATGCCTATAAAAAATAGTTTTGAATTTTAAAGGAAAATATATTATGGCAAGATTTCAAATATTCACTGACTCATCAAGTGATTTAAATAAAGAGATGAGACAAAAATATCATATTGAATATTTTCGAATGGGAATTTCAATTAACGGTAAGGACTACCATGCCGATTTAGATTTTGAAGAATATACCCCAGAAGAATTATATGGCTGGGTCAAAGAAGGTAATCAGATTAAAACTTCTTTAATTGGGATGGAAGAATTCTTAAATAAAATGAAACCTCATCTTGATAAAGGTGAAGATATTCTTTATTTAGGTTGTACTTCCGTTTTAAGTGGCTCTTTTAATGCATTCCGTTTGTTTTCTCTAGAACTTCAAGAACAATATCCAGAAAGAAAAATTATTGGAATTGATTCACATAGAGCTGGGATGCCTTTAGGAATGATGGCGATGAAAGCCAGTGAACTTCAAGATGAAGGAAAATCTTTAGAAGAAGT
>CAJOOD010000103.1 GCA_905236085.1 uncultured Bacilli bacterium | reverse complement strand
ACTATTGGAGATAAAGAATTACAAGATTTAAAGATTAAATTACCATTTGATATTAAGAATTATGCTTTCTTTAAAGTTAATTTAAGCAGCAGATGCGATAAGACATTAAAGAAAATATCTAATGATATATATCCGCTTAATAAAGGACAAAGATATATTGCTTTAAGTAAAGAGCAAGCCTTTAAATTGGTTTATGCCTTATCAATGCTAGATAACGCTAGAGCATCATATTTAGTAGGCAATATGCTATATTCTGGCTATCTAGGTTATATCGATTACAAATTAGCGTTTAAATTCTATGAAAAAGCCTCTACCGAAGGTTATATTAAAGCCTCGATTAACGCTGGTGATATATTATATGAAGGACTATTAGGTAAGCCTAATTATCCTAAAGCCTATGCTCATTATACTAGAGCCTCTTTATTAAATAAGAATACTGTTCCAAGCGGTATAGCTAAATTATCTTTAGCAAGATTTTATTTCTATGGTCAATTTGTTAAAAAAGATATCAATGCCACCGTGGCTATCTTATTCGATTTATTCTTACAAGAAAGAGAAAATTATCGCAATAAAAATAGATCACCTGTACTAGCATTAACTTCTTATTATTTAGCTAAAGTATTTTTAGATAATTCTTATGCTCAAGATCCTTATATAGCTTACAAATTCTATATGGATTTTCTCTATTTGCTTAAAAATGAACCAGAATATACGTTTAGATATAATAAATTATTTGTGGATGCTACCGCGGAAATAATGAAATATAAAAATGAATTCCCACCTTTACCATTCAACATCAACAATTTCGCGGATTTCTCAAAATTGCAAAGATTCATTCATCTATTAGAATGTGATTGCACTCTAACATCTGTAGATTATAACAAATTCTCTAAAACAGCCTATGTCACATTTGTATTTGATGATGCTCCTGTCGCAGTACCTGAATGTGCATTCGTTGGTCCAATTCATTCTGTTATCATCGGTGTTAATGAATGTTCATCTATTTATATAGATGAAGAAGTAGAAAAAGGTGATGATATCCATATTGAATTATCACCTAGAAATGAAGATGGTTCGGAAACCATTGCCTTATTTGTTAAAGATAATACTATTTGTACAATTGAATTACCTCAAGGATATAAAGGCTCCTTTATCGCTAAGATGTCTATTATAGACGCTAAAGGTAATTATGAAGATAAATATCACTCCAATTTTGATGGATTTGTCACTAATCCTGATGACTTAGCATAAAAAATAATCATTTTGTTTTTTAAAGTGTTATTATAAAAATAACGGAGATACAAATATATGCGTAAAACAAAAATCATTTGCACTATTGGCCCTGCTAGCGATAGTGAAGAAACTTTAAGAGAAATGATGCTTGCTGGAATGGACGTCGCTAGATGTAATTTTTCCCACGGCACTCATGATGATCACTTAGCAAGATTTGAAAGAATCAAAAAAGTAAGAGAAGAATTAGATAGACCTGTAGCTATCATGCTAGATACTAAAGGTCCCGAATACCGTATCAAAACATTTAAAAATGATAAAATCATGCTAAAAGATGGTGACACCTTTACTTTTACCACTGATGATATCATCGGTGATGAGACGAGAGTCGCTGTTACATATAAAAATTTAGTTAATGATTTAGAAGTAGGGGATACCGTTTTAGTCAATAACGGCTTAGTTATCTTTAAAGTCAAAGAATTAAAAGGTAATGATGCTATTTGTGACGTTGTTGTAGGTGGAGAATTATCTAACCGCAAATCGATGAATTTCCCAAATCGTTTATTAAAACAAAAATTTTTATCTGACCAAGATAAAGATGATTTATTATTTGGTATTGAAAATGGTGTAGATTTTGTCGCCGCCTCATTTGTATCTACCAAACAAGATATGGTTGATATGAGAACATTCTTGGATGAGCATGGCGGACAAGATATCGACATAATCGCTAAGATTGAAAATAGATCTGGTATTGATCATATCGATGAAATATGTGAAATCGCTGATGGCATTATGGTCGCTCGTGGCGATTTAGGTGTTGAAGTACCATTTATCGAAGTGCCATCTATTCAAAAATATTTAATTAAGAAATGTCGTCTATTAGGTAAATTAGTCGTTACCGCAACAGAAATGTTAGAATCCATGATTCATTCACCAAGACCAACTAGAGCGGAAATCTCTGATGTCGCTAATGCGGTCTATGATGGTAGTAGCGCCATTATGTTATCTGGTGAAACTGCAAACGGCAAATATCCTGTCTTAGCGGTGAAAAACATGGCAGAAATCGCCTCTTTTACTGAAAATAAGATTGATTATATCCAATTATTTAGAAATACCAACTTCCAAATTAGAAGTGATATTGATGCCGTATCCCATTCAACATGTGATATGGCTATTGATGTTAATGCTAAAGCCATTGTTGTCTCTTCTATCTCTGGTAAGACCGTTAGATGGGTATCTAGATTCAGATGTCCAGTTGATATCCTTGCTGTTACCACATCAGAAAAAGTATGGAGAAAAATTAATTTATCTTGGGGCGTAACTCCTACTATGGCGGGACACTTCGAACATACCACTCCTATGTTTAACCATGCCTTAAAAGAAGCCACTAGAATATTCAACCTCAATCAAGGTGATAGAGTTATCTTAACAGGTGGTCCTGCTGGATCAAAAGCTGGAACAAATTTAATCAAATTAGAAGTTGTTAAATAATGAATCCTACTCTTACTAGCGTCATATCTTTAGGAATAATCTTTGCTGCATCTGTCATTGGTGCAGCTTTTGTCTTTTTCTTTAAGAAGAATTATTCAAGCAAAACCCAATCAATTATTATCGGATTAGCCTCTGGTATCATGATTGCTACTTCTTTCTTTGGCTTATTATTACCAAGCATTGATTACGCTAAAGATGGATATTCTCAATATAATATCTCTTTTCTCCCAGTAGTGGGCGGCTTCTTAGTAGGTTGTCTTATCATGTATTTAATGGACATATTAATTCCTCATGCCCATCATAGTAATGAAGAATTTTCTGAAGGGCATAATTATAAAAGAGGTATATCTAAACAAACTAAATTCTTTTTAGCGGTCACCATGCACAATATCCCAGAAGGTATGGCGGTAGGCTTAGCTTGCGCGGCGATGTTTAACGCTACTGGAGCCTCTGTTAGTATATCTTCTAGCGCTGCTTTAGCATTAGCTATAGGTATTGCTATACAAAATGTTCCCGAATCCGCCGCGGTATCAATTCCAATGCTATCTTATGGCTATAGTAAGCCTAAAGCATTTGCTTATGGAATATTATCAGGAGCGGTAGAACCTGTCGCCGGAGTGATAGTCTTATTTGCTTCATTCTTAGCCCCATCTATGTTAATGCCTTGGCTATTATCATTTGCCGCTGGAGCCATGATATATGTAACTATTGATGAACTACTTCCAGATATGAAAAAAGAAGAATCTCATTTTGGTATTTGGTCATTTGTTATCGGTTTTGCTATTACTATGGTCTTAGAGATGGTTTTATAAATTAAAATAGCAAAAGTTAACTATTTTTTAAAAATTTCATAAATTTGCTTAAATCTTAGTCTCTTGAAGTAGCAAGATTAACTAAGATTTTTATTTATAATTAAAAAACTTGTTTTATAATTAAAAAGAAAGCAAAGAAATATTTGTCATACGTTATTAGT
>CAJOOD010000102.1 GCA_905236085.1 uncultured Bacilli bacterium | reverse complement strand
TATTTATTGATTCCTACATAAATAGTGCCACTTCCATGAGAAAGAAAAGCCACGATTGTGTGCTTACAAGAATCATTAAATTGTTCTTTAAATTCTAATGTTTGAGATTCAACAAATTCCATGGTTTTAGATTATCACATTCACTAGTTCTTATCTATTAATCTTTGATTATTTTTAATGCAGTACATACGATATATTTGTGTATCGACATACGGTGCATAACAACTATCTGTGTATCGACATATGGGGGCATGCTGCATAAACACTCGCTATTATATTATTGCTCTTTGAGCAAAATATGAAAAAAAACGAGTTTTTTATTCGCCTTTTGCTGGATTTTTAGTGGATATTGTGTGCAATTTCCGATTCTAAATGTAGTATTATGGCGGTCGAAAATGTAGGAATATAGCTGTTTCCTATATCTCACACATTGACAAGGGATATATAAAAATAGTTTTGCTATTCATTCATAACAGCAATTTCTTTTACTTTTATAATATCTTTATCGCTGATAAAATGTTTATATAAAGAAGGAAGAAAATATGAACGAAGTATTACAAGAAATTTATGATCTTTATCTTGATTATAGTGAAGAAGAAAGAATCAAAAGAGCAAAAGATATCTTAAAAGAAATTAAAGAACACGATTATCTTGCTAAAACAAATATTAAAGGATTAGATTTTATCTTATGTTTAATTGGCCACATTTACGCGGCGGATAAGAAACTAAGTAAAAAAGAATTAGATACTTTTAACGCTGTATTTGAAACAGATTATTCGTTACAAGAACTTGCTAAGGTTATTAATGAGCATTATAAAGATTTCCAATTCAAATTTGCTGATGAGCATATTGATAATCTCGACCAACCTTTAATTGTGGATGCCTTTGATAAACCAGTTTATGGTGATGGTCGTCTTCCAACATTTTATAAAAACGAATATGTTATCTTATGCCTTTGCTTAATGTCCGCGGATGATGAATTAAGTGAAGAAGAAATCAAATTATTTGAAACAATATTAGCCTAGATAATAATCAAATAGCTAGATGATAATGATACTTCTATATAAAGTATATTTTAGTTAATCAAACAAAAATCCATATTAAAAATTATTTCTTTATTAGGCGATCTAAGGAAAATATAAAGCAATCGATTTATCAAAGTAATAATTGCTTAAATTAACTAATATTCTATTCAAAAAGCCAATATTTTTGTTAAAATCGAATAAATTCACCTATATTTTTGAAAAATAAGGGCATTTTTTAAAATTAAAAAATGTTTTTAATATCATGGTGCATAAATTATAATTATCACATATGGAAAGTTTTCTAAATTTTGTAGGCCGTATTTTTGGTTTTAGAAAGAACGACAAATACATAAGCAAATATATCAATACCGCGAATATTAGGTCTGGTATTTTTATGGGCGCGGTGGTTGTCATTCTTGAAATATGGCTTATCATTAGACAAACTAACAAATATATCATTCCTTTATGGGGATCAACTGGAAATAATTTTGATTTGATATTATCTTATATTTCCTTGTTTGTTTTATTCTTACTATCTGGGTTAACTGTTACCTTCTTTTGTATAACATATACTTCTAAAACATTAAGCAAGAATGCTAGTTTTATTTTAAATATAGTAGCCTCTGGCTTATTAATGCTTTATACCATTTATGGATTTTTTGAAAAATATTCTGCTTGGGGTTCATCCACGAGAGCTAATCTATTAAATGTTTTATTGATATTGTTATATATATTTGCTTTCTTAATTGCGGCCTCTGTTATGACTCATGCATTCTTATCGTTCTTTAAAAAAGGATTCAAATCTATTGTTTTAGCTACTACAGTTGTTATTTTCTTCGCGGTATTATGTTTAACATTTGGTATTAGAGTATCTTATAGTGACCACTTAACCGCGACCACGAGTATTTCAAGAATAACCAACCATAAAGAAATCATATGTTTCTTAACCATGGCTATTTTTGTGGCCAGCTTACTTATTTGGAAACCATGGATTTCTATTTTAGTTAATGCCTCAACATTTATCGCTTTCTATTTATTGATTTCCTTTACTGATGCCGAAGCCTTAGCAGCGGATACATCCACAATTATCTTAACAACTTCTCAAGGTGTTAATGATCCAATATCAACATTTGCCTTATTCGTATTTAAAGACGGGGATTTTGTTAATTACATCACATTCTTAATCATCATTACGACAGTTTCTATCATGGTCTATAACCAACGTTTAGAAACCGCGGAGAATCAAGAACAATTAGAATATATTGCTACATATGATGATTTAACTGGTCTATTTAATTATCATCATTTCTTACAAGAAGTTAGTAAGATGATGAAAGATGAAGATATCAATATTGAAGATAAGATTTACCTATTCATTAATATTGAATCATTTAAAATCTATAATGATCAAAAAGGCTTTACCGCGGGTAATGAATATTTAAAAAAAGTCGGCGAATTGATTCAAAAAAACTTCAAAACCGGCATATGTTGCCGTCAAGGTGATGATCATTTTGTAGCCTTTATTGATAGAGATGAACTAAATTATCTTAATGAATTAAACGAATCTATTAGAAATATAGATGAAAATATTGCCTTAGAAATTAAAGTTGGAGGTTATGTCTCTATTAACCGTAATGAGGATGCTCGTCGCGCGGCTGATAAAGCAAGATATGCTTGTTCTGTAATTAATGGTAAGCATGATAAATTATATTGCGAATACGATAAGGAAATGCACGATGAATATCATCTTATGCAATATGTTATTCATAATATCGATGAAGCGGTTGCTCAGGGGTGGATTAAGCCATATTATCAACCAGTTGTTTGGTCTAAGACTGGTGAATTATGTGGCGTAGAAGCTTTAGCGAGATGGATTGATCCTAATAAAGGATTCTTATCTCCTGCTTCATTTGTTCCAACCTTAGAATCCACGAGATTAATTCATAAATTAGATGCTTGTATCTTTGAAAGTGTATGTCGTGATATTAGATATAATCTAGATAATAATTTACCAGTTGTACCAGTTTCTGTTAATTTCTCAAGATTAGATTTTGAATTAATGGATGCGGTAGGATTATTAATAGAATTAGTTGATAGATATCAAGTTCCTAAAGAATTATTACATGTAGAGATTACAGAATCAGCATTAATGGATGATTTAGGCGTATTAACTAAGGCTATTAATAGATTAAAAGAAAACGGATTTGCTTTATGGCTTGATGACTTTGGTAGCGGTTATTCTTCCTTAAATGTCTTAAAAGATTATGATTTTGATGTCTTAAAGATTGATATGAAATTCTTAAGTGGATTCTCTAATAACGGGAAAGCTAAATTATTAATTGAAGCCATCATCGATATGGCGGATAGAATTGGTTTAAAGACTTTAACCGAAGGAGTTGAAACTGAAGAAGAAAAGAATTTCTTAACGGAAGCCAACTGCGGTAGACTACAAGGCTATTTATATGGCAAGCCTATGCCAAAAGAAGAATTGCAAAATAGAATTAATAATGGTGAATTTAAGATATCTAATAAATTAGCTTAATTCTCTTAAATATGAAATAAGTCGGCAAAAACCGATTTATTTTTTTATTTTTTTCTTTAAGTTTCCCTTTTTAAGCAGTTCTCTTTCAAATTATTATCGCTTATTTTAAAATATAGATGGAGGTTCTTATGAAAAAGTCTAAACATATCGCATTTTATATTTTATTTCCTATTTTAACAGCGTTATTAATTGTCTTAAATTTATTAATTTTTGATGTATTAAATGGCCCATTAGTGTTCTTTGTTTTATCTTGGATATTTATCGCCGGATTTATCGCTTCCTCTATTATATTGATGAATAGAAGGATATGGTGGAGATTAATACCTTATGGAGGGTTAATATTATCTTTAACATTATGTATTAATTTATCTAGCACTCCTGAAATTAGAAAACCTGCGGTATCTTATGATAATCCCATAAAGACAGAAATATTATCTATTCCTAATGGAGATATTCAAGGTGTTTATTCTTATGATCAAAAAGTAGAAATATACGCTGGTATACCTTACGCAAAAGCGCCAATAGGGGACCTTAGATGGAAAGAACCACAAGAAGTTGAAAACTGGGAAGGTGTTAGAGATTGCTCATATTTTGCGCCCCGCTCTATGCAGACAAGAGATTCTAATTTTGTTAATTTTGCCCAAGATATATATTGTGAGAAGACTTGGAGACCAGATTATAATTGCTATCCTCAACAAGAAAGAAGTGAAGATTCTTTATATCTTAATGTTTGGAAACCCGCGGGTAATGTTGCTAACTTACCAGTATTGGTGTATATCCATGGAGGCTCTTTATCTTCTGGTTCATCCGCGACAGATGATTATAATGGTGAGAGCATGGCCCATAAGGGTATCATCATGATTACCATTACTTATCGTTTGGGTATATTTGGATATTTTGCTCATGAGGATTTAATTAATGAATCCGCTAATCATACCACTGGTAATTACGGCTTATTAGATCAAATCCAAGCCTTAAAATGGATTAACAATAATATCGCATATTTTGGAGGAGATAAGAATAATATCACTATTGCAGGAGAGTCCGCAGGCAGTTCATCTGTCTCCGCTTTATGTACTTCTCCATTATCCGAAGGACTATTTAAAAGAGCGATAGGAGAATCATCATCTCTCGTAGTCGAAAAAGCTCCCCATACCTTCCGCGATATGAGTGATGCTTTAGAGGTTGGAAAAGATATCATGAAAGACCTTGGAGTAAGCACGATAGAACAGATGAGAAAACTATCCGCGGATACCCTTGTAGAATATTCTTCTTTAAATCAAGGTATGACTGTTGATGGCTATGCTTTAACTAAGACTCCATATGAATCATATCTCGCTAAAGAGAATCACGAAGAAGCCTTATTAAATGGGAGCAATGTAAAAGAAGCTTATGCCTTTACTGTGGTTCAATATCTATTTGAAGGACAACCAAATCTATCTAATTTTAAATCTAGACTTGAAACAGTATTTGGAAGTGAACATACAAATCAAATATACGATTTATATACTCCCTCTAATGACGATGAAGCCTTTGTTATATTTAACGATATCATCTCTTGCTGGTGGTTTACTTATCCACATCAAATGTGGTCAACAATGGCTTTAAATAATGATGAAGATGTTTATCGTTATTATTTCACGAAAGAGAATGGCTATTATGGCACTAATCATTTTGGAGAAGTCATCTATGCTTATGGCAATATTAGAAAAGCTCCTAAGACATATCGATATGATGAATTAGATTATAAACTCTCAGATGATATGGCTAATTATTGGGCTAATTTTGTAAAAAACGGTAATCCAAATGGCGAAGGGTTACTAACATGGCCCAAATACAATCTCAGCGATAATCAAGTATTTGAATTAGGGGAACATATCGGTAATATTGATTATCCATACGCCGGATT
Source organism: uncultured Bacilli bacterium (assembly GCA_905236085.1). GTDB lineage: Bacteria > Bacillota_I > Bacilli_A > RFN20 > CAG-826 > CAJOOD01. The sequence goes on along the minus strand of CAJOOD010000102.1, from coordinate 3,231 downwards.
ATATCCAATATTTACTGATTTTATCCATCGCGGTGGATTAGAGGGCATATATGGCAAATAATGTCTAGTTGTTTTTCAAAACAAATAGTTTAAAATTAATTTATGGCAAATATTAATAATAATTATTTAAAGAAGATTTATCTTGGATTAAAGAAAATGAAGAAAAAATATGTGACTTCAGAAATGCTTTCTGATGTCATTGCTTTATATCCAGATGTCATCAATGCCACTTTGGCGTATTTTGATCCAATGGTCAATATGGATTATCAATATAATCTCATGGATTTATTAGAACAAATCGAATTAGAAATAGGGGATAAACCATCATCCTCTAAGAAGAGTAATAATAAAAAGAATAAAGAAGATAAGATAGAAAAATTACCATATGATTCTATTAACACCTTTATCTATGAAAGAATGACCATCGGGGGATTTATGAATAGAGATATCTATCTCAGTGACTCGGATTTAAAATTATTAAAAAAATTAGTCATTCAAGAACAAGAAAATAGAAAATCTAATAAAAATAATAAAAAGAAAAGAAAGTAGAATTTATGAAACAAATTAAAAAAGCGCTTATTCCCGCGGCGGGACTAGGAACAAGATTTTTACCTGCGACTAAAGCCTTAGCCAAGGAAATGTTACCAATTATTGATATCCCTACTTTACAATATCAAGTTAAAGAAGCAGTGGATTCTGGCATTGAAGAGATTATCTTAATTATCTCAGAAGCCAAAGAAGATATTAAAAAACATTTCGCTAGAAATGAAGAATATGAACAATATCTTATCGAAAAAGGTAAACCAGAATATGCGGAATGTATTAAAAATATCGCAACAATGGCTAAGATATCTTATGTCTATCAATATGAGCAAAAAGGACTAGGACACGCCGTGTTATGCGCAAAAGAGGCCGTAGGAGATGAACCATTTGTTATCATCTTAGGTGATGATTTAATCATCAATGAAAACGGATTACCGGTATCTAAACAGATGATTGATATCTATAACGAGACTGGATGCAGCGTTATCGGTTGTCAACAAGTGGCTCCAGAAAATGTTAATAAATATGGCATTATGGCCTTAAAAGGTGAATTAAATAACCGTAGAGCTATCTTAAAAGATATGGTAGAAAAGCCAGATTTAGATAAGGCTCCTTCCCGTTTAGCGTGCTTAGGTCGATATTTATTAACTCCCGGTATCTTTAAAGAATTAGAAAATACCAAACCTGGTAAAGGTGGAGAAATACAATTAACTGATGCGATTAAATCACTCGCTTTGAAAGAAGATGTTATCGTCTATGATTTTATCGGGCGTAGATATGATGTCGGTGATAAATATGGCTTTGTAGAAGCGACAATTGATTTTGCTTTAAAACGCGATGATATGAAAGATAAAGTTCTCGCTCATATCAAAGAATTATTAGAAAACAAATAATTAATCCGCTTCATCGCGGATTTTTCAAAGAGGTCCTATATGTTTTTAGAAAATGTTAATTCCCCCAAGGATGTTAAGAAAATTAAAATAGAAGATTTACCAACATTATGTGATGAAGTAAGAAAAGCCATCATCAATAGAATATCTAAAAGAGGGGGACATATCGGTCCTAATCTAGGAGTGGTGGAACTTACTACCGCGCTTCATTATGTCTTTAATTCCCCTGTTGATAAGATTGTCTTTGATGTGTCACATCAATGTTATGCCCACAAGATATTAACCGGTAGAAAATATGCCTATCTTAATGATGAATTATTAAATAGTGTGACTGGTTATACCAATCCTAATGAATCAGAACATGATTTCTTTACTGTTGGTCATACATCAACATCTATCTCTTTATCATTAGGTCTAGCATACGCTAGAGATATCAAAAAAGAGAAAGATAATATCATCGCTCTTATTGGTGATGGTTCTTTATCTGGTGGAGAAGCCTTAGAGGCTTTAAGCACCGCGGGAGAATATAATAATAATCTTATCATCGTGGTCAATGATAATGAGCAATCCATCGCTGAAAATCATGGAGGATTATATAATTCCTTAAAAGAATTAAGAGAATCTAATGGAGCATCATCTAATAATATCTTTAAAGCCTTTAATCTTGATTATGTTTATATCGATGAAGGTAACGATGTCATTAAATTAGTCAATCTATTCTCTAAAATTAAAGATATCAATCATCCTATTGTTGTTCACGTTCATACCCTTAAGGGTAAGGGATTAAAATATGCGGAGATATATAAAGAGAAATATCATGGAGGTGGACCATTTAATGTTGAGGATGGTTCTCCTAAATTCCCATATAATCACGAGAATATCATCCATAATTTAGTTATGGATTTATTAAAGAATGATGATAAGGCTTTTATCATTAATTCTGCAACACCAACAGTCTTTGAATTCTATGATGAATTAAGAGAAAGATTAATCAAAGAGGGAAGATATCTAGATGTTGGCATCGCTGAAGAAAACGCAGTTGCCATCGCTTCAGGCGCGGCGAAAAATGGGGCTAATGTGGTATATGGCACATATGCACCGTTCCTACAAAGAACTTATGATCAATTAGGTCATGATTTATGTTTAAATAATTCTCCTGTTACCTTGCTCGTGGTATCGACTGGAGCTTATGCGAATAAATCTAATACTCATCTATCACTTAATGATATTCAAATATTCGCTCATCTACCTAATATGGTCTATTTAGCGCCATCTAATAACGAAGAATTAGTGAATATGTTTAAATATGCGACTAATCAAAATAATCACCCTGTCGCCATTAGAATTCCAGGTCGTATAGATTATGCAAATATTAAGGACGACACTGATTATTCTAAGATTAATAAGGCTAAGGTTATCTCTAGAGGTAGAGATGCCGCTATCATCACATTTGGACCATTATTAGACCTAGCTAGAGAAGTAAGAGATGAATTAAAGAATAAATATAATAAGGAAATAAGTTTAATATCCCCTATGTTCTTAAGCGGTATTGATAAGGAATTATTAGAGGAATTAAGAAAAGACCATAAATTGATAATCACTATGGAGGATGGCTATCTTGAAGGTGGCTATGGTGAGAGTATTGCCTCATATTATGGTGATAGTGATATGAAGGTTGTTAATTTAGGCATTTCTAAACACTATCACAGTGAATTTAATGTCGATGAATTATTAGATGAAAATGGGATGTCATTAAATAAATTAATCGATGTGATTAATAAGAATTTATAACAATCTA
>CAJOOD010000101.1 GCA_905236085.1 uncultured Bacilli bacterium | reverse complement strand
TTATCTGCGTAAAGAAAAGAATGATTTGAGCATAACTGCCAACACGATAAGAGCTTATTTGGAATTAATGGAAAAAGCCTTTTTGATCGAGAGAATTGACCGATGCTCAATCAAAGGCAAAAGAAAGCTAAAAACGTTGCCTAAATATTATGCTTTGGATAACGGAATGCGTATTATTCAAAATAATTCTAGTTCTTATTTATCGACGTTCTTCTTAGAAAATGTTGTATGCAATGAATTAATTTCAAGAGGATATGAGGTTTCCATCGGCAAGAAATACAATGGGGAAATCGATTTTGTTGCCGAGCGAAATGGTAAGCGTTGCTATATCCAAGTCGCTTATTATCTAACCAAGGAAAAAGGCCCTGATGAAAAGAAATCTGCTTTTGATCGAGAATATGATGCTTTTGATTCTATAAGGGACGGAAGCCCCCGTTATGTAATGTCGCTAGATAAAATCGACACTTCTCACAATGGCATAACTCATCTAAATATAGAGGATTTCCTTTTGGACAAAGTTGAGATTAAAATAACATAACACTTTGAGTTTTCTTTTAAAAAAACCGAAATTACGCAAAGTGTGCATGATTAAAAATTTTATTTGTCATCTATAAAAAATTGTCAAGGCATTTAAGGCGTACAAAATATAGAAAAATACGCATTTAAGGCGTACATTAAGGACATTATGAACGCATACGAAGGATGAGTGATAAAAACCTCATTCTTCTTTATTTTATAGGCTTTTAGATACCTTTAACACTCCTAGGAATGTTCGAAAACATGAAAAACATCATTCCATTCCCAAATAAAGGAAAGAAAACCAAGCGTTGAAACTAAGTGGATCTATGTCTGTAAAAGATAAATTGGTGAACTTTAGAATTATCACATCCTCTAAATCTAGATTGTCAGAAGCAGACATTTCTCTTTTTGCCCAACAGTATGGTTCTATTCAACTAGAAACAAATGATTCGTATTATGACTAATATTTAATTATCGATGATGATTATTTTTATCATCTTGGCTCATCGGTGAATTATCTTGGAATAGGATAAGAGCCAATTTATTCAGTAACGATCTATGATTTTAAAGATATAGGAAAGACAGATATAAGTCATCCGTTTAATATTCTTTAATGTATTAGTGAGTTGAACCGTTAAAATATTTACTCCAATTCATCATAATGTTAAGATCGCCGCTGATTTTATACATGCCTTTCATCAGTGCTTCATCGCCACGTATTTTACCTTGAGATATAGATTTCCAAACTTCAAAAGGTGTTTCTATTGTCATATTAGGTGTTAATGAAGAAGACTCTAAAACTTTGCTTTCACTTTCATCCAATACTATTTGATAGGAGACATTTCTATCAATATATCGCATTTCAATGACAATCTTTACTCCTTCATAAGTATTTGGATTATATAAAGAAGCCATTTGTGAGGTAAAGATAAAGGATTCATCATCCTTCATATGAGGATTAGTTATTCCCCAACTGGCATCCGCCATTTTTTCAAAAATTTCTTTAGGAAGTATGGATTTTGCAAGCTTTTCCATTATTTTATGGCTTATCTTTCCATTATCAAATTCTTTTCCTGCTTCTTTAACTAGAGCAAGATATGCATTTGTTTGCGTGGATAATTCTTTTACACGGAATAATTCACCTTGTCCACAAGTTATCATTTCAATGGAATCTACATCTAAAAAATGCTCAAACATCATTTTCACACTGTCGTAGTTATTTTCCGCAGTATAAAAACCACAAGTAGAAATAATTACATGTCTTTTCTTACTCATATCATAACGTGTTGGATGAGATCCATTCCCTCTACCATCATTTCTATCTATCATAAAAGGTAGATTCATAGGAAGTTGTCTATCTATTAATTTTTTTAATTGTCCTGGAACTCCAAAATAATATAAAGGAAAACTCCATATTATTACATCAGCCCATATTTCTGATTCAATAACATATTCCATATCATCATTAATAACACATTTTCCTGGCGTTTTATTCCAACAAGAAAAGCAGCCAAGGCAACCATTTATTTTTTTAGATGCTATATCAAATTCTCTAATTTCTTTTTCTTTAATGCCATCTAAAAACGCTCTTGTTAGTTTTAATGTATTACTATTCTGCCCTTTAGGACTTCCATTAATTAGCAATATTTTCATTTTATTTCTTCTCCAATTCATCAAGACATTCTTGACACCAATCATTTAACATTTCGGCATATTTTTTGCCAAAATTAATTGTCATATTCCAGTATGGGACTTCATTAGGAGTTGTATTTGTTGCTCCCTTATATAATTGAACGGAGTTATCTGCTTTAGATAGATTATCTATAAATTCTTTACACCATAATTGAATATGTTGAAATTTAAGAATATTTTCTTCTTTATCAACTGCTCCAGCGAAGAATATTTTCATTAATAAACCGTTATTTTGGTTACCATAATTTTCATCGCCCAACCATTTTCTAAGTTCTATTCTTCCTTCTTTAGTAATGGAGAAAACATTTTTATTAGGTTTGCTGGATTGTTCAATAGTTTTGCTGGTTACAAAGCCGCTTTTTTCTAAATTTAATAATTCCCTATATATTTGGCTCGTATTAGCGGACCAAAAGAACTGCAGCGAGTCACGAAAAACTCTCATAATCTCGTATCCAGTCATCTCACCATAATTTAATAAGCCTAATATTCCGTGTTTTAGCATATGTTTCTCCTTATATTCCACTTGTAGAATATTATAACTTGTAGATGAACCCATGTAAATAATTATTAAGATTGAAGGAAAAATACGTAAATCTCCATTTATTTTTTCTTTTTTATAGAGACTATTTATTTAAATTTAATTTTATTATAAAATTATCACGTTGATGGAGATTAAGCATATATGAAATTAGGTGTAGATTTATCAATAATGGACGAATTAAACAAATTAGGTCCAAAGTTTTATTATGAAGGTAAAGAGATTGAACCATTTCATTTCTTTGCAGAGCATTCAAATATATCTGTCGTTAGATTAAGATTATGGAACGATCCTTATGATGATAAAGGCAATCCTTATGGAGGAGGCACGAATGATTTAACTTCTTTCTTACGGATGGCTAAAAAAGCTCAAGAAGAGGGTATGATGGTAATGCTTGATTTCCACTACTCTGATTTCTGGGTTGATCCACATAGACAAAAGCTACCAAAGGCATGGGAAAATCTAAAGAATTATGATGAAGCAAAAGAAACTTTATATAGATTTACTTTAGATACACTTAAAACTATTAAAGAAAATGGAATAGATTTATACGCAATACAAGTAGGAAATGAGATAACACATGGTATGGTATGGCCATATGGCGAAACCGAAAGGGAATTTGATCCTATTAATGGTGGCGGGTTTATCGGTCATTGCGGTCTTCTTAAAGAAGGCATAAGAGCGTGCAAAGAAGTATTTCCTAAAGCTAAAACTATTTTGCATTTAGAACATTCCGGTTCATATGATATGCAAGATTGGTATTTCAGCAAAATATTAGAACAGAATGTGGAATTTGATGTTATTGGAGAATCTTATTATCCGTATTGGCATGGTCCTTTTCCTCTATTTGAAGACTGTATCTCTAGATTAAAAGAAAAATATCAAAAAGAAATTTGGATATTAGAACTAGGTTATCAATTTATGCCTACTGTTGATCCTGATTATTCGGAAGTTGCTGACGCTAAAGAAGGAGATTTTATTGTCGGCAATGTTAATGGAAGAATTCCTTTTGAGCAAAGCAAACAAGGTCAAGCCAATTACATCGCGATGATGTTAAAAATATGTAAGAATTTAGGCATCGGCCTAATTTGTTATTGGGAACCAACATGGATGCACAAGCCCGCTATTCCATGGGCCGACCTTCCTGGACAAGCATATTGCTATTTAATTCCTGAACCTGCTGGTAATTCATGGGATGTCGAAACATTTTTTGATTATGATGGTAATGCCAATCCTGTTATAGATATATTTACTCAGCAATTCGTGGATAATATTAAATAATGATAAAGATTTTAATCAAAAAGTCTTTAAAAGTCCGTTTATTTAATTAAATTTGCATAATTTATTGATATTTTAGATAAGCATTAATACATCTAACTTTTTCTTATATCAACTATTGGTTGAGCGTAAATACAACTTTTAGTTTAGTAACTCAACGAAATTTCGATACAATTTATATTGATAAGGTTAGACAATGTAGTTAGTAAGGAGGCACTTATGAACAAGGAAACATTTGGCCAAAGAATAACAAGATTAAGAAAAGAAAAAGGACTAACTCAAAATGATATCGCTGAAAGAGTTAATGTCACATCGCAAGCGGTATCAAAATGGGAGAATGATCAAGCCACTCCAGATATTGATATATTAGTTAAATTATCAGAAATATACGATATTAGTCTTGATGAATTATTAGGGAAGGAAAAACATTCCACGGTTTTAACAAATAAACCAAACAAAAAAGATTTCGACTCCATGATTCTTAAGATAACCATTTTAGATGTCAAAGATGGAGATAAGGTTAATATTAATCTTCCTCTTGCACTGGTAAGAGTATTTACCAATCAAGAAGGAGATAAAGTAAATATATTAAATGGCAATAAAGCTTTAGAAAATATTGACTTCAAGCAAATAATCGAATTAGTAGAAAACGGAGTTGTTGGTGAACTTGTCAATATCGAATCTGGCGATGGCGATACGATTAGGATTTACGTTGAATAATGAAAATTATAATTAGTAGTCTAGATCAAAGAAGAACTATTACTTTGAAAGTTCCAATGTTTAAAGCCTTTATTAATCTCATCTTAAAAAAGATAGCTAAAGAAGGCGATATTAATATCGATAGAAAAACAAGCAAAAAGATTAAGAAGGCACTAAAGGAATATATTAAATGCAATGGTCATTTTGATATTGTTAATATCGATTCAGCTGATGGAGACAAAATGACCATCAAAGTATAAATAATTTAGAGATATCTATTTATCATTTAGCATTTCTTCCGCTATTTTGATAATAGGTATCTCTCTTTGTTTTACCAATCTAGCCCACTTTAAATCAGGTTCATTTTCTATTTCTTTTAAGGCCTCTTTAATACTTAGTCACCTAATCTCTTGAAAGAATTTTTCTTCAAAAGAAGTCCTTTTTGCATGTTTTAACGCCTTTAAATGTGCTAAATAATAATGATTATCATTTTTTCTTTTTATGAGATTGTAATAATCAATTACCCTACCTATTTCTTTAATATCATCTATTTCCGCGCCAACTTCTTCTAATAGTTCTCTTCTTAAAGCATCAAGAAGCGTTTCTCCTTTTTCAACACCACCACCTGGAGTCTCTAAGACATCACGGTGTGAAAAAATATCATCACCAACAATATGAATTAGACATATTTCTTTTTTATCGTTATATAAAATAGCTCTTACTATCTTTCTAGTGTGATCGTGTTTTTGATATTCGTATTGGTCATCAATATATCTAGCAATTATTTTCATAGCAAAAATAAAACCGTCATTTAGACGGTCAGCTTTTATTGAATTATTATTTTAGATTGAATAATTCAACGTAGTCAACTGGTTGATCTTTGGTAATTGTAAAGACGATGTCTAATACCCAAGATACAATACCTAAAGGAAGACCAAATACGATAGATAAGACTAAACCTACCCATTGTTTGTTAACGATTGTTTTGATAATTCTGCTAACAGTGAAGCCGAGAACTTCAGTAAATGGAATTATTGCAAGAATGATTTTAGCAATCTTTGGTAATCCTTCCCAGAATTTAACATAGCCCATGTTCAATTCCTCCTTTGTTAATATAAATATACCTATTTTATAATGTAGTCAATAACATCTTTTACACTTTTAAATGTATCAGAATTCATCTCTTGAATTGGAACATTAAAAGATTCTTCTATTCCCATAGCCATCATTAGCATATTGAGGGAATCAAAACCCAAATCTTCCACTAATCTAGTATCTTCGTTAATTTTTTTAATTACTTCTTCATCAGAAATAATGTCCACGATGATTTCTTTTAATTTAGTTAATACTTCTTCTCTACTCATCTAGTTTTTCTCCTATATTTTTCTCCAGCTTTTTTTAATATTTCCATTTTTTCTTTTAATATCTTATTAAGTTTAGCAACATTTTCGTTATTGATGATATATCCATTAGGAAAATAATCGTTAGGACATATCGGATCACCTATCATAACATGTTGCATTTTAAAGAAAGAATTAAAATTAACAAAATAAACAGGATATATTGGCGCTTTTGACATCAACGATATTAAAGCCGCTCCACCCATAAATTTATCGAGATGAGTATTATCTTTCACAATATGACCTTCTGGGAATATTCCTACTACAGAATTAGTGTTTAATATTTCATTCGCAGTGATAAATGATTTCATATCCACAGTTTTTTGTGAAATTCGATTATATTTAATATTCCCGATTTGATCAAAGAACCATCTTATGAAAGGATTCATGCCATCATATAAATCTTCCGCAGTAATGATATGTAATCTTCTCGTTCTAAAATAGAAATGAAGTAAAATTGGATCTAAAAAAGTATTATGATTCGCGGCTAAAACAGCCCTACCTTTCATTTTAACTTTTTTATTAGATGTAGTTATATAGTGTTTCTTCTTCGGGAAAATAAACCAATCAGCAAGAAATGAAGTCCATTTAGTAAAATCTAAAACAAACCAACGCAAAGAAAATAAATTATATGTCTTGTGTTTTAAATAAGATTCCTGCTGTTTTTTTAATTCTGACATTTTCTTTTCTAATAATTTAGTTAGTCTAATTATTTCTTCTTTGTCAGGATTTTCAGTATTAGCGTAATCTTTTAAATAAATCTTCTCACCGATAGAAACATGATTTCTTTTAAATATCCCATAATGCCCATCTTGATAAATAGGAACAATTGGAGCGCCACTTTTTAAAGCGATATAAACAATGGAGGATTTAAATGGGCCTAATTCACCTTTTTTCTTAAATCCACCTTGAGGATAAATAGCCACTACACCATTTTTATTCAAAGTTTTAACTGATTCATCGATAAAATTTAAATTTAAATGATCTCTATCAATACGAATATTACCCATTAAATCGGAAAAGAAGCCACGATATTTCAATCGATATATAGTTTCACCCGCTAAAAAGCGAACTTTTCTAAATGGCCACAATACTAAAATGGTGAAATAATCAAACATCCCCATATGATTAGACATCAATATGGCTCCTTTTAGTCCGACTTTAGATTTATTAGCCTTATTTTGGTGCATTCTTTTAGGCTTAATCATCACCCAAAAAGGAATAATGCCAGTTACTTTAATAAACACACGGAAGATATAACATAAAAATTTCATTTATTTGTCTTCCTTCATTAATAAATTTAAGAATTCAAGCGGAGTTGCTGGCATGTCTTCAACATTGCCTGGATCTACGCTTAATGAGAGTTCTTCGTTCAATACAGCGAGTAAATTAAAATATATAATTGAGTCGCCATTTAAATCATAGATAAAATGAGAATTGTCGTTAATCGTAGAAACATCGACATCTAAGACTTGGGCAAATGCTTTTTTAATAACTTCCAAAGCAGAATCCATATATTCATTTTTAACAACTTCTACTTTTTTGGAATAATCTTGATTGTTTAGCAATATAAACGAATCCTTGTTTTCTTTAAAATCTTTTAATAATAAATTACGAGATACATTGCCTTTCATAACCACTGGAAGTGGATTTTTAGCTTCGTAAACCTTGCTAAATTTATAAAAAGACGGGATTTCTGCATTAATTTTGAATAATTTTTGTATAGTTTCGTATTTAACAAATTGATTTATATTAGAATTAAAATGAACAAATAAGTTGATAGTTTTATCTATATATAAGCATGATTTATTTTCAATATTAGGAATATCGAAATAATTTTCTATCTGGTCAGGTGATACCAATTCCCCATTATCTAAAACGATTACATCATCGCTTCTAGAGATAATAAATAATCTGCCTTCTTTATCAATCGAGGCTATATCATTAGAGGGATAATATCCTTCATCATCTTTTTTAATTTCTTCATTGTTAAGTAAGACTTTATAAGCTAAAGAAGGGCCTTTAATCCATAATCTATTTTGATCATCTAATTTATATAAGATACCTTCTAAAGGTTTGCCAACTGAACATTCGCATATTTTATTAATATATTTAGATTGTTCTACGGAAGTAATGCCGACTTCTGACATACCATATCCATCCACTAATCGATAGCCTAATCCATTAAATAGATACATGACTTCTTTATCGATATATCCTCCACCTGAAATAAGGAAAGTCAAAGATGGACCAAATATTTTTTCTCTAGTCTTTTTAAATATGAGATTCCTGGCTATTTTTTGTCCTAATCGAGGGAACATTTTTTGAAGAGAATAAGATAATTTCAAACCTTTATATAATTTTTCTGTTTGATTATTTTTCTCTGCTTCTTTAATGATAGCTTTATAAGTTAGATTAAACACTAATGGTATCGCGGAAAAGGAAGTTACTTCAAAAGAAGCAATAGTATCCTTAATTCCATTAGAATCTAAAGAAGTAGGAAATACTAGTATTTGATGAAAGAAAGAAAACCACATCAATACGGCATTTAAGCCAAAGATATGATAAAAAGGTAAGAACGCCAGTTGCTGATGCTTTCCATGATAAATAGATTGTATATCTTTATTATTTCTAACAATATCTTCGGCTTGGAGCAATTGAGCGGACATGTTTGCTCCTTTATAAAAGCATAATTTTGGCTCCCCACTTGTTCCAGTTGTAGCAAGGGCTATTTCATCTTCCCACTCATTATCTAATTCTTTATCATTAAAATTAGGATTAGAGAAGGCATTAATATAAATTAAATCACCAAATGGTTTATCCGATATAATTGCCTTGCTAGATAAATGCGATATAATTTTTAAATTATATTCATCATGCAATCTAGTATTCATTAAAAACGGTTTATATCCTGCGATTAATATCGCCCAAAAAGATATGATCCATTCTGGACAATTGTCTAATTTGAGAACGACAAATTCTCCTTTATTGATATCTTTTAATGTCTCTGAAATTTCATGTGCTTTACTATAAATTAAACCTTGAGTGGCTTTATAAGATAGAGATTTCATTTCTCCTTTATCTCTATATCTTAGATATGTTTTTTCACCCTCTTTATATTCGAGATTAAAAATGTCTTTAAAAGTTCTAGATGAATTTCTTAATTCATCCATTAAAGGAAAAACGATTTTTTTAACTTTTCTAAAATTTAATTTATCCGACATATTTATTTAAGAAATCCTCACATGTTTTATCATATTCTTCCATATTATTGATACGGACATGGGAATGTAAACCTTTATGAAACCATTTAATATGTTTTTCTTTTGAAGCACAGGAGGCAAAAATAAGTTTAGATTTGTCTGGCTTGGAAAATATATCTTTATCTGTATAGATGAATAATATAGGACAGGTCACATATTTAGCGTCATTTAATGGATTAGATAGATTAATAGATACACCTGTATCTTTTTTAAAATATCTCCACATTTCATAAAAGACAGGAAATACTGGTCTATTTAAATCAATCATATGATTTTTAAATGTTTCTTTGAAGTTAATAAATAATCCATCCACGATTAGGGCATCAAAAGCGGAATTATCTTTCTTATAAGCGATAAAAGCTCCCGCGCCACCAACGCAAATACAGTGTAATATAATTTTCTTTTGATGATAATCTTCTTTTAGCATCTTAATCCAGGCTAAATCATCATCGCTTTCAAATATTCCACACGTATTAACTAAACCATCAGATTTACCAACCGCACGATTATCAATAACTAAGATATTATATTTTTTTCCTTCATATGCCAAAGCATAAAAATAAGAATAAATCAAACATTCAGGACGCCCACATATGATAAATACAGTTTTATCAAAACCAAAATCATAATATTCGCCATATAGATTTAATCCATTATTATTAACATGCACTTCTTTGCATACATCTTGATGTCTTTTAGACCATTCTAAGCCTAGGTTCCACATCCTTACCTGTTCTTCATTATCTAAGGCTGTACATTCTCTAGGCCACTTGCTTGGAGTTTCTCTAACCAATTGGGCTCGATAGACTTTTTTAGCGATTTTATTAGTGTAAAACCATGCAAAAACCGCTCCACTTATCAAAATAAGGCCTAAAACGATTAATAAAATAGCCCACCATTTCATATTATAAAATTCCCCATTTAACTAAATTTTCTTTCGCTAATATTAAACTAGCTTCCGCTTGTGGAAATACTCCCATCTTATCCATATAAGCATGAGTTAAACCTTTAAATCTATAAGTGATAACATCCACTCCATGCTTCGCTAATAAGGAGGAAAAATATTCATCTTGTATTCTTAAACCATCATATTCAGCGGTAAACATAATGGTCTTTGGATTCTTTTTAATATCGCCATACAAAGGAGATATGGTTGGTGATAATCTATCTTCATTATGTCTTAAATAAATCATCCCAGTAACTTTCATCATTTCTATTGAACCTTTATTATCATTTCTTCCAAGTCCAAGTCTGCTATTAATTAATTTAAATTGCTCACCAGCGATTTGATATTCTTTAATATCCCATTTAAATGGAGTATCTTCGATATAAAATGTCACACAAGGGTAATATAATATTTGTGCCTTGACCATATGATATATATCGCTTTGAATAGCGCACAACACTAGATTGGCACCACTAGAATCGCCAGAAGTAATAATTCTATTATTATCCACTCCTAATTTAGCAGCGTTATCATAGATATATCTTATAGCTTCTTTACTTTCGTTTAATGAGCATGGGTATGGATTTTCTGGTGCTAAAGAATAATCGAGATTAAACACTTTGGCATTAAATAATTCCGCGATAAATTTGCAGGTATTTTCATGCATTTTAGCACTTCCTGCTAGCCATGCTCCTCCGTGAACATAAAGGACTGCGGGTTTTAATTTATCTAAGTCTCTTTTATTTTGATAAACAAATAAAGGAGTCTTGTTGCTTAAATAGATGACATCACTTTCAATATCTTCACTATTAATATTCTCATTAGGATAGCCATTATGTTTTCTTAAATCAGCGATAGAACCAGAATGATGAGCAAGATTCCTAGTGACTTCTTCTTCACGCGGATCTAAAACACCATCCTTAGAAAGATCTGGAATAGGAACAAGATTGATATTAATATCAAACGCTAGTCCTTGCTTGATATTATTTAAACAGCTATTTACTAATTCCTGAGAATATTTGCGCATAAATAAATTATAATTAATTTATAATTATTTAGCACTAGATATTTCTAAAAATAATTTCTTT
>CAJOOD010000100.1 GCA_905236085.1 uncultured Bacilli bacterium | reverse complement strand
TTCAGAAATCGAAAATATTTATATAAATGCATTTAAAGAATATGCGATAAAGATAAATAGGTTATTTAGATACGCGGAGAAAAAGGGATGCAAAGATAAGATTAAATCTTTATTGGAATATATTGATTTTGATATTGAGAGAGGAGAGTTTAATTATGATTGATTTGAGTGCTAGCTTAGACTTGCGACATATTAATAAAGTTGTTGGTAAGGAAGAAAATAAAATAGATATTTATGAAAAGTTTGTTCATTCATTAAAACTATTAGAACAATTAGATTCCCTTCTTGCTGACAAACATTATGTTTTTAAAGGAGGCACGTCATTACTACTATTATTTGATTCTTCATCGAGGTTCTCTATCGATATAGACATTTGCATGGATGAAAAAGAATACGAGAACAAAGATGTGTTAGAGATATTTTTTAAAGAAAATGTTAAGCCACCATTTGTGGATGTTATAAGAGATAAAGATCGTAATAGTCATGGTGGGAGAGATATTAAAGCATCACATTATCGTTTTTTTCTATTCCCCAAAATATAAAACCAAAGAAAATTATGTTTTGCTAGATATAACTTTTCAAAACAATTCAATTATGGGCAAAAAACAATCAGTTAAGAATCCTTTCGTTATACAATCAGGAGAACCAATGAGCGTAAGCACTATTTGTATTGATGATTTACTAGGTGATAAACTAACAGCTTTTGCTCCGAACACTATTGGAGTTAAATATAGTTCTAAAGATCAATTCGGTAGGCCTAAATGTACAGAGATAATTAAACAACTATATGACTGTGCCTATTTATCAAATCATTATTCTGATATAGATAGGGTGGCTTTTATTTATAAGGAATTAGCTACTCTACAAATTAAATATGAAAAGAATAAAGCTATAGATATAAAAAGTTGCCTGAACGATACGATTAGAACGTGTGAATTGCTTTTAAGTGGTGGTTATGGGAATAAGGATAACTATAAGATGCTAATGGATGGAGTCCGTAACTTTAATGATTACAAAACAAATGGTCCAATTAGCGCTGCTGACATTCAATCTTTTGCAGTCTCAGTTGATATCGTCGCATCGAAAATTCTTAAAAAATTGTATCCATCAACTAAGTTTGAAAGTAAATTGGATTACCTAATTAGAACAGGTATCAAAGAGAAAGAACTAGTGTTAATTATTAGTAAAGAAAAACTTAATGAGTTCTTTAATAATTGTCTAATTCCTATGATATAGTGTTTATCCGATGATAAGAATCGCTAGAGAACAACTCATTCCACCCGTTCAACAAACTCATATTCATTGAATATGCCTCATCAGAGCTGAAAACACATCAAATATTATCGTAAGAAAAGAATAATTGCTAAATATGATGATTCCCAATAAACATTAGACAACCCTATTAAGATCGTTGTTAAATGATAGCGGGGATTTCTATCCTTATTCCAAAAAACAGCACAAGTTCATGATGAAAAACTACCGGATTTGTCTAATCTAACTTATTATTGATATAGGAGAAAAATCTTGAAACAAGTCTTAAAAATTATCATCAGTTCTCTAACCTTATTTTCTTTAATAGGTTGTGTTAATGATGAAGATAAAAGCTTATCAATCATGCCAAGTAGTGAAAAAGAAATAAGTGATACTTCCAGTGCACAATTTTCTAAAGAAGCCACTCTTTTTCATGTGACATTTTTAAATTATGATGATTCTCTTTTATATGAAGTTGATGTTAAAGAAGGTGAAACCGCTACATACGTTGGTGAAACACCCACCAAACCCGAAGATGATGAATACACCTATGAATTTAGCGGTTGGGATAAAGACTTAGATAATATCCTTTCTAATTTGACCACTAAAGCGATGTATGATGCCACTCGAAAAGAAGGCTGGGGTTCAATAATTTGGTTCTAATAATTAATTTATAAACTGAATAACTCTTTTTATGTAAATTGCTTGTGCAATACTTCGCTCATACGCGTATAATATTACGTGAGAAGAGGAACCAACATATGAAAAGAAAAGCCATTATTCTTAGTGTAATAACTGCCTCACTAGCTTTAGGCTCATTTGGTGTTTATCACTTAATTAATAAAAATAACAATAATACAGAAGTCAATGCCGCGACAATTAGTGGTGGTCAATTATACGCTCAAATATATGATGTCAATGATTTAAGAATTGGCGATACTGTTATTTTTGGCTCTGATGTGGGTGATAGATCATTGATATTTACCCATTTAGCGGGTAATCCAATCTACTCTTGTGGTGATGAAATCAGTGGCGCTAATAACGATAAGACAAAATATTATTTTTCTTCTTCTAACGCTATCCCTTGGGTTGTGGAAAATGGTGTCGCTGATAATACTTTTTCTTTTAGAAGTATCAAAGATTCTAATTTAGAAAAGAATATGTCTCATCCCACGAGTGGGAGATATTTAGCCTATGGGCATAATTACAGTGGGCCAGGTTATTCAAATATTACCGCTCTTGGTGATCTCAATACATCAAGTAGTAAAAATGAATATTCTTCTTGGACAGTGCAATTTAGAAGTGGAGATAGCTACGCTCATGTCCAAAGATACGGAGAAGCCTATAGTACTGAAATCCAATATTATGAATATTCCTCAACACGTAGTCACTTTGGCTATTATCCATATGGTAGTAACTTTAAAATTTACCGCAAAGTAGACTTAAACCCTTCAAGTTATGGTGTGGAAATCACCAAAAAACCCACTAAAACAAGCTATATATTTGGTGAAAATACTTCGTTAGATGGTTTAGAGATGGAATTCTCTTCTTACGATCC
>CAJOOD010000099.1 GCA_905236085.1 uncultured Bacilli bacterium | reverse complement strand
TTTGGTAATATAAGAAACGCTGAAAAGCTGCGGGTGCTCCGCTGGGTAGAGACCTATGAACATCTTAAGACAATACATGGAGGTGCGATAAATTATGAATAATAATTTAGTTAAAGAAATTGGTGCAACTCAGATTCGTAATGATCTTCCTGAATTCAATTCTGGCGATGAAGTTAAAGTCTTCATTCGTATTATTGAAAACAAAAAGGAACGTGTCCAAGTCTTCCAAGGCGTCGTAATTCAAAGACGTGGCGGTGGCGTGGCAGAAACATTTACTGTTAGAAAGATGTCTAGCGGTATTGGTGTTGAAAAGACTTTCCCAGTCAATTCTCCTTCTATTTCCAAAATTGAAGTAGTTAGACATGGTAAAGTTAGACGTAACAAGATCTTCTACTTACGTGAACGTTCTGGTAAATCTGCTCGTATCAAAGAGAAACTCTAATCAATTAAAATGGGCTTGTTAAAGCCCTTTTTAAATGCTTTTTAAAAGCGTATAATGGTAAATATGAAAAAGATTAGTAAAAAAACATCAGCGATAATTTGGTCCATAATGTATTTGTTAGTCGTGGCTTTAAGTATCGTATGTGTTACAACATATTTTCATAAACTTTATTATTCTTTTTATTATGTCGATGGTAAATCGATGTATCCAACTTTAAATATCAACGAAAAGGGTAATCTAAACAAAGATTTTGGCATTATTGATGCTCATCCATCAATCTTTTCCCATCTAGTTAGATATGATATCGTTGTTGCACATTATCCTGAAGATTATAACGAAAACGGAAAATTGAAAGATAACGCTACAAGTAAGATTAAAAGAGTGATAGGTTTTCCTGGTGAAACTATTGTTACTTTCGAAAGAGGTTTTGCGATTTATACGGATGGTCATACACCTAGCGGAGAAGAAGCATATGAAGCTGAATCATATTATGTCGACGGCGAAAAATACGATTTATCCACTCTTCCTTATACACCTAATAACACTAGTTCATTAAAAAAAGTTAGCTATTATCTAAATAGAGCAGGAGAAAATGACTCAGAAGAAGATCAATATTTTGTTCTTGGAGATAACTGGGGTAACTCCAACGATTCCACTAATACTAGCGTGGGTCCTGTTAAAAGAAGTATGTTAACAGGGATATTGATTGCCATTCAAGGCCAATGTGATATCGATAATAATGGCGAAGCAGTTAATCTCCGTTATACAACTCCTAAATATTATAAATTATGAGTGTCTCCACGAATAATATTCATTGGTTCCCAGGCCACATGAAAAAAGCTATAAATCAAATCGAAGAAAAGATTAAAAATGTTGATGTGGTCGTCGAACTTTGTGATGCACGCTGTCCTTTATCTTCTTTAAATCCTTTATTAGAAGAAAAGATTAAAAATAAACCGCGCTTATTAGTGCTTTCTAAGTCTGATCTCGCGGATGAAAAAATATTTGATTCCTATAACGATTATTTTCTTTCTTTAAACTATAAAGTTATTATTGGTTCTTTTAAAGATAACAAATTTGCTAAGCGAATTGCTTCTTTAATCGTTGAATTAGGAAAAGAGAAGCAACAAAAATATATCGCTAAAGGGATGAAGCCTCAACCGATTAAAACAATGATTATAGGTGTACCTAATGTTGGTAAATCCACATTAATTAACAAATTAGCAAATAGAAGCGCCGCAGGAGTAGAAAATAGACCAGGATTTACGAGAGCTCAACAATGGATTAAAGTCAGCAATGAATTCTTCTTATTGGATACTCCAGGTATTTTACCGATGAATTATGAAGATAAGAATTCGGCAACTAAATTAGCTTTAGTGGGCTGCATTAGAGAAGATATTTTGCCTAATGATGTATTATTTGAATATCTACTAGATTTCTTAAAAGAATATTATCCTGATGCTTTATTAGATAGATTTAAGATTGAAAATCTAAATATAGAATACGATGAAATCGCCCTACAAATTGCCCAAACAAGGGGCTTGAAAAAGGGAAGCGATTTCGACCTCGATAAAGCAAGAATTTTATTATTAAAAGAATTTAAAGATGGATTATTAGGAAAGATGTCTCTTGATAGAATAATATGAGTCTAGATTACGAAAAACAATTTTATAATGAATCTATTAAATATATCGCTGGCTGTGATGAAGCTGGTAGAGGTTGTTTATTAGGTCCGGTTGTTGCCGCAGCGGTAATTCTTCCTAAAGATTTTTCTAGCGATTTAATTAATGATTCAAAGAAATTAAGTGAAAAGAAAAGAGAAGAGGCTTTTGAGCTGATTAAGAATTCTGCGATTGCTTATGCCATTGGGGTGGTGGAAGCCGATACGATTGATGAGATTAATATCTATGAAGCATCTAGAAGAGCGATGCTAGAAGCTTTAACAAATTTAAATCATCAAATTGATTTTGTTATCACTGATGCCATGCCTTTACCAGGAAGTGGATATTCTCATGAAGCGGTTATTAAAGGTGATAGTAAAGCTTTATGTGTGGCCGCGGCCTCTATTGTGGCTAAAGTTAGTCGTGATCATATGATGTATGATTTAGATAAGGCCTTTCCGAAATATAAAATTGCTAAACATAAAGGATATGGAACAAAAGCGCATCTTGAAGCGTTAAAAAAGTATGGCCCAATCGAGCATATTCATCGAAAAACATATGGTCCTGTGGCTGAGTGCTACATAGAGAAAATTAAACTTTTTTAAAAAATTTTTGTACATTTTGCATTTTGCCCGCCTATGAAATAATAGGAGGACTTTTTATGATTTCACGTCGTGACATTTTAATTTATCTAGCGGTTAAGTATGAAGGAGATTGGAATTCTATCTATAAAGCCATCACTTCCAAAGAGTCTTTTGAATACGAAGACATACTAACCGCGAAAGCATCAATCAAGAGCAAATATACCACCATATTTGATGAGGACTATCCAGAACATCTAAAGAACACATTTAAGCCGCCATTTGTTATATTCTATTATGGCGATATCTCACTTATTAAATCTTTATATGATGTAATTGCTGTAGTGGGTTCTAGGAAGTGTTTGGAAGAGAACAAACAAGCTGCGTATGGGATAATATTTAATCTATCTAACAGCATGAAAATTGTTTCTGGTTTGGCTTATGGAATTGATTATATTGCCCATAAAGCATGTATCGATGCCGGTGGTAAAACAATAGGTGTTTTAGCTTCAGGAATCGATTATTGTTACCCTAAAGAACATATTGATATTTATAACGAAATCAAAGCAAATCACCTGTTAATTTCTGAAATTCCGGGAAATAAGGCCCCAAAACAAGATGGATTTCCATTTAGAAATAGAATCATCTCAGGCTTATCTTGGGGAGTGTTTGTTCCAGAGGTTAGAGATAGATCTGGAACATTGGTGACCATCGGTCATTCTTTAAGCAGTGGGAAGGATATCATGATACTTCCTCAACAGGCAAGTAATGGAACAATAAATAATCATCTCATAAAAGAAGGAGCCATCTTAGTGGAAACCTCAGAAGACATTTTGAGCGAAGCAAAAAGTTAAAAACATATCTTTTTAATATTAATAAAGATATATAAAGTGACTCGCTTGACAACTTTTTCTCCCCTCATTATATTAGGTAAGGCTATGAACAAGCAGAAATTAGTTATTGTAGAATCACCAGCAAAATGTGACACCATTAAGAAATATCTTGGCGAAGAATACCAAGTCATGGCTTCTAAAGGTCATGTCAGAGATTTGGCTACTTCCGGCAAGGGCGGTTTAGGCGTGGATGTCAATGAGAATTTTAAGCCGACATATGTTTTAGACAAGCATAAAATCAGCACAATTAAGTCATTGCAATCCGCTTCGAGGAAAGCTGATGAAGTAATATTAGCTACCGACCCTGACCGCGAAGGTGAGGCTATCGCATGGCATTTAACTCAAGTTTTAAATATTGATCCTTTAACCACGAAAAGGTTAGAATTCCATGAAATTACTCGTGAATCGATAACAAAAGCTATTCAATTCCCACGTGTAATTGATATGAATCTCGTCAATTCTCAAGAAACGAGACGTATTTTAGATAGAATTATTGGTTTTACATTATCTGGCTTATTATCCAAGAAGATACATTCCACATCCGCGGGACGTGTCCAATCAGCGACATTAAAGATTATCGCTGACCATGAAAAAGAAATTAATGCCTTTGTTCCAGAAGAATATTATAAATTTACTATAGTGGCTTCCTATAAGGGCAAAAAATATAATTTAAATCTTGCTTTAGGCAAGGACGAAATTATTTCTAGCGGTGAAAAAGCGCAAAAGATTATCGATGATATTCCATCGACTTTAAAAGTTGTAAATATCAAGACTTCAGAAAGAGTTAAGAAGCCTCAAGATCCATTTACCACTTCCACATTGCAACAAACCGCCTATAACAAATTCAAATACACTACAAAGAAAACCGCTTCGATTGCTCAAACATTATATGAAGGTTTGTCTATTGGTTCAGAACATGTCGGTTTAATCACTTACATGCGTACCGATTCTAATAGATTATCTCCTACATATATCAATAGAGCTAAGAATTATATCGAAGAACGTTTTGGCAAAGATTTTATTTCTACTTCCACTAGGGCGATTAAAGCGGGGCAAGATGCTCATGAAGCTATTAGACCAACTGGTAATCATAGAACACCTGAATCTTTACAAAATGTTTTAACTAAAGAACAATTTAACTTATACAAGTTAATCTATGAGCGTGCTGTGGCATCACTTATGAAACCACGCATTGAAGATTTAACGACAGTAACCTTAGAAGGTAATGGAGTTAAATTTACTATCGAAGGTGTTAAAGTTAAATTCCCCGGTTATAGCGCTCTATATGAATATGAAGAAGATGACACTAAGAATTTACCAAATCTAGAAATAGGTGAATCTTTTGAAGTTGTAAGTAAAAAGGCTGAACAAAAATTCACCCAACCACCAGCAAGATATACCGAAGCTAAATTAGTCAATATTATGGAAAAAGAAGGAATAGGTCGTCCTTCTACATATGCTTCTACTATCTCTATTTTGCAAAAAAGAAAATATGTATCTGATGTTGGAGGAGTACTTCAAATCACCAATCAAGGTATGATTACATCCGATACATTAGAGAAGCATTTCTCTGATATTGTCAACCTAGAATATACTGCGGAGATGGAAAAGAAATTAGACACTGTTGGGTCTGGTGAAAACACATCTACGAAGATTTTAGGGGACTTTTACGGGCCTTTTATGCAAGAAGTTGCCGTTGCTAAGGAAAAAATGGAGAGCGTTGTTAATATTGTTGAAGGTGCTTATTGTCCAAAATGTGGCGCTCCATTAGTTAGAAGACAAAGCAAGAATGGTGAGTTTATTGGCTGCTCTAATTTTCCTAATTGTAAATATATTCAAAAAGAACCTAAAGAGGCTCCAAAAGAAACTGGTGAATTATGCCCAAAATGTGGTCGACCGCTAGTGGAAAGAAAAGATAAAAAAGGTCGTATTTTTGTAGCTTGTTCTGGTTTCCCAAAATGTAAATATATCAAGCCTGATGTTGAAGAGATAAAAAAGAAAGCTCCTAAAGCAGTTAATGAGGCCGATGTGGTTAAGATTTGTCCTGAATGTGGTGGTAATATCATCAAGAAAAAAGGCAAATACGGTTATTTCTTAGGATGTTCTAATTTCCCTAAGTGCCGCCACATGGAAAAAATCAAAAAATAAAAGTTTAAAAATGAATTTTTATAACGTATATAATAAAGGAAGTTATGAACAAGATACTTTCTGATTTTCTTGATAATTTAAAATTTAATGGGAATTATTCGCAAAGAACCATTGATTCTTATTGTCGTGATATTGAAAAATTTCATATATTCTTAGCCAATGAAGATATCAAATTTGATGATGTAGACCCGCAGATAATAAGGAATTTTCTTAGCAAGGAACTAGAAAGTGGAGTGAGTAAAAGAAGTTGCAAAAGAAGAATATCAGCCTTAAGAAAATATTATTCATATCTCGTTGAGCATGATTATATATCTCGGAATCCTTTTACTTTAATCGATTCCATGAAATTAGAGAAAACTTATCCTCAGGTCTTATACAAAGACCAGGTTAAGGAATTATTAACCGAGAATAGGAAGAGAAATGACCATTTAATGTTAAGGGACCAAGTTATTTTAGAGATCTTATATTTTACTGGTATTCGTGTTTTCGAATTAGCGGGATTAAAGACACAAGATATCAATATAAATCAAAGAACGATAAGAGTCTTTGGTAAGGGGGCTAAGGAGAGAATTGTACCTTTTTCACTCCAATGTCAAAAGACCATTAAAGAATATCTAAGCACTACGAGATTGAAATTATTAAAGACTTCTAAGGAGAAAACCAATGCCTTCATTTTGAATGACAATGGTCATCAAATTACCACAAGAGGAATAGAATATATTCTCGATCAAATTGAAATTAAAACCGGTGAATTTATGGAAATTCATCCACACATGTTGAGACACTCTTTTGCCACTCATTTGCTCGAAAACGGTGCAAATCTCAGGGTAATTCAAGAATTATTGGGTCATTCTTCTATTGATTCGACACAAATTTATACTCATGTTTCGCAAGAGACTTTGACTAAAACATATTTCAACGCTCATCCTAGAGCGAAGAAAAAATAAAAATTTTTATTTTGCTTTTACGTGTATACGTGATAAACTAAATCGGCTCTATAAAGAGCAAATTCACACACTATGGATTCATCGTCCGCTGTCCCATTTAGCACGGGCTATGATAATGGGGGATGATGTTGGAAGTAGTGGAGGCTAAACAAATAAAGGAGGTCACAAGAATGAGTGACGAAGAAAAAGTAGTGGTTGAAGAAGAAGCTCCAGCCGCTCCAGAAGCTGAATCCATGGCAGCGTTATTACATGATCCAGATGCACCAATCATTACCATGAAGAAATTATTAGAAGCTGGTGCTCACTTCGGACATCCAACTAAGAGATGGAACCCAAAGATGAAAAAATACATCTATGGTGCTCGTAATGGTGTCTACATCATCGATTTAAGCAAAACTGTTGAATGCATTTCTACAGCTTATCTCGCTTTAAAAGAAATCGTTGATAATGGTGGTAAAGTATTATTTGTCGGTACCAAAAAACAATGCAAAGAAGCCGTTGAAGCTGAAGCATTACGTTCTGGTTCCTTCTATATCACCAACAGATGGTTAGGTGGTACATT
>CAJOOD010000098.1 GCA_905236085.1 uncultured Bacilli bacterium | reverse complement strand
ATAAATAATTACGCAATTATAAAAACTATTTGACAATAAGAGGCAAAATCTATATATTTATAACTGCATGTAATGCAGCAGGTTAATACTGTTCGTCTGATGTCTATAATATGAAATAGTAACCTAAGCTCAACGGTGAACGATAGACATCCGGGACAAGGAATTAATCCCTATCATTATTTGCCAACAAATAAAGAAAGGAGAAACATACTATGAGATACACTGGCTCAACTTGGAAACGTTCAAGACGTTTAGGTTTTTCTACCTTAGAAACCGGTAAAGAATTAAATGGCCACACCATTAAAGGTCATAATCCTAGATCATATGGTCCTGGTCAACACGGTGTCGATCGTAAGAAAAAACCATCCGAATATGGTAAACAATTGATCGAAAAGCAAAAACTCAGACAAATGTATGATGTCAATGAAAGACAATTCAGACGTTTATTCATGATTGCTTTAAAATCAAAAGAAGTTACCGGTTATGCCTTTATGAAATTATTAGAATCCCGTTTAGACAATTTAGTC
Source organism: uncultured Bacilli bacterium (assembly GCA_905236085.1). Classification (GTDB taxonomy): domain Bacteria; phylum Bacillota_I; class Bacilli_A; order RFN20; family CAG-826; genus CAJOOD01. The sequence continues at coordinate 28,350 of CAJOOD010000098.1, read as the reverse complement.
TATCGTATGGGCTTCGCAAGAACTCGTAGAGGCGCTAGACAACTCGTTAACCACGGACACGTTACTGTCAATGGTAAGAAAATCGACATCCCATCTTATCTCTGCTCTGTTAACGATGTAATCGCTATTAGAGAAAAAGATAAAGATCTCAAAGTCGTTCAAGAATCATTAGATTCAGTTGTCAACAATTGTGCTTATGTCGAAGTCAACAAAGAAACAAAATCTGGTAAATTCTTAAGAGAACCAGAAAGAAAAGAACTTCCAGCCGACATCAACGAAGCGCAAATCGTCGAATACTACAATAGAAAACTCTAATCACAGTTCAGATGATTGCAATAGAGTTCCCATTCAAAGTGTGGAACTCTTTTTTATTGATTAGGATAATTTAAAAAAGGAGGCAAAGCCTCCTAATTTAATAATTTGATTATTGATTAAGCAACAACACCAGAATAAGTGATATCCATTATAGAAGTGTATTCCATTGAGGAACTGAGAACAATATCTAATCCTGCTAGTTCATTGTAATCAACTTCACTGGAAAGAGACATCTTTGTATTTGCGTGGGTGAGATATGCTCTAGAATCTAAAACTAGTTCCGCGGTGATGGTTGCAGGCACGGAAATTAAAGAAGTAGTCATATCTTCAGTAATTTTAAATCCGTTACCGGTATAGAATTTAATTCCCTCTGGAGTATTTGCAAAGATTGTCGCATCATTTCTTTGATAAAAATTCGTTTCTATCCCAGTAAATTCTTTTGCAACTTCATCTTGAGTGGTCCATCCGGTATCTTTATTGAATGTATAAGTGGCTTCAAGTTTAACTTCTTCTTCTGTTTTTCCTAATTTGATGCCTGAAGTTTCTAATACTGCTTTGTAAGCTTCTAAGTCTGCACCAGAACCTTCGACATTAGTGACAGTCTTGCTGGTCGCTTTAATGACTGCGGTAGCGTATTGATAATTTTCAACTGCACCAATTTTTTTACAGAATTCTTCATTACTAACTTCTGTCCAGCCAGCGGCACAGGAGCATAATAATGTTGTAGCTGCTAATAAGGTAAATAATTTTGTGTTTTTCATTTGTTTCTCCTTTTTATTAACGACCATATTTTATAACTTAATGGCTCAAAATCAATATAAAACAAATAAATTTTGAATTTATTTAGAGTAGGTCTATATTATTTTTTTTAAAAATAAAGAGGAGTTAACTCCTCTATATTAGACATGCTTGATTAAGAAATATAATTTTTTGCCTCTTCTTAAGACATTATATTCGTTAAATAAGGCATTATCTTTACTTAGTTTATATGTGGAATCGGTGACCTTTTCTCCATTAATTGAGACCGCTCCTTGTTGACAGAATGTTCTTGCTTCTCGTTTAGAAGAGGCGGCTTTTGCAAGGATTAAGGCATCTTCGAGCATAATTTCATCTTGACTAACTTCAATGGTTAAGTCCCCTAATACTTCTTCTAATTGCTTTTTACTTAATGAAGCAACAGAACCGTTGAATAAGGCTTGCGACATCTTAACAGCTTCTTCGGCTTCTTTTTCGCCATGTATTTCCTTAACGATTTCATAAGCTAATCTTTTTTGTCCGATTCTTGCACCAGGATTGGCAAGATGCTCTTTGATAACTTCTTCAGTTTCTTCGATAGATAAGAAAGTGAATACTTTTAAATATTTGCCAGCATCCTCATCGGTAACATTATAGAAATATTGATATAATTGATATGGTGAGGTGAGTTCTGGATTTAAGAATAAAGCACCTTTTTCTGATTTACCAAATTTCTTACCATCCGCACGAGTGATCAAGTGACATGTCATAACAGAAACTTTATCTTCTGGACATTTCTTTCTTAATAATTCTAAACCAGATGTTAAATTACCCCATTGATCAGAACCGCCAACTTGGATATTAACACCATATTCTTTATGAAGATGATAAAAGTCAATGGCTTGTAAGATGTTATATGTAAATTCAGTAAATGATATTCCAGCGTCTAATCTTGAAGCAATGATATCTTTATTCAAAAGATAATTGATATTGAAATATTTACCATAATCTCTTAATAAATCGAGCATGGACATATTTCCTAACCAGTCATAATTATTGAGAATCAAACCTTTTTCTGAATCGGATAAATCTAAGAATTTCTCTAATTGTTTTTTAATAGATTCAGTGTTATTTTTTAGCGTTTCATTATCTTGGAGATTTCTTTCTTTTGATTTACCTGATGGGTCACCAATCATTCCTGTAGCCCCACCGACAACAGCGATAATCTTATGACCAGCTTGTTGAAGTCTCATAAGTAAAGAAATCATCACGAAATTACCAACATGCATGCTGGTAGCAGAAGGATCAAATCCACAATAAATGGTTTGTTTGGTGGATAATAATTCTTTCATTTCTTCCTTATTGGAATAATCTTTAATAAGTCCACGATATTCTAATTCTTCTAATACATTTCTCATAATTTTCTACCTCGTAGCCATTTAATTATAATTAATTGAACGAATTAATAAATAGGATAATTAACTTTTTTTAATCTCGTAGAAGGATAATTGGCTCTTCCTTCTTTAGCTTCATCTTTTCCATCTAACACCACTAAATCACCAGTAAATCCACAGGTTGTATTATTAACAAAATATGTTCCAACTCCATATAGATCAACCGGAACATTTAATTTCTTCCATTCTGCAATCTTTTCCGCGGTAAATGAGGATGAGACTACGATTTGTACGAAATCTAATCCGTTATCATCTAAAGCTTTTCTTAAAGCAAAGATTAATTCTTTACAAACTCCGTGTGGGTCAAAACCTGAAGTATCTTTATCATCGAAATAATGGTCAATCAAGGCTTTAGATGTATCGACACGAACCGCTTTTAAGGTGTGGCCTAAATGTTTACCTAATTTAACCGCATCGCGAGTAACATCATTATTGTAGTCCACTAAAGCGGTAACTTTTTCATTTGGATATGTGGCGTGATATATATCTGCTGCCTTGCATAAATCTCCATCACAGATTTGAATTAATGCATGAGGCATAGTACCCATACCTTTACCTCCATACCACTTACCTTGAGCATCGGTGGACACTTTAGATATGCCGGCGATATATGTAGCATAACCATCTCCAACTTGGGTTAGATAATCATCTTGTCTATCCGCCATAGAGAAGACTGGAGTATCACCTACTACTTTCATAACATTATATACATTAGTGCAGACTGATGTTCTTCTTGCTAATATCCCATCGATTACACTTTCTAAGAAACCAAAGTCTTCATATCTACCTGTTACTTTAAGGACTGGTTCGTTACTTGAAATGATATCTCCATCATCTAAAGCAAGTATCTCTAAATCCTCTGGATGAATCGCAAAAGTGTACAAAACCGCGATAACTTCATCGATTCCGCATAATTTTGTGTCATCTCTTCTTTGAAACCATTGCATGGTAACTCTATGGTTTGCTCTATTTTCTTTAACAATTTTTTGTGACTTTAAAAAATAATTCGCACTATAAAAGCCTTCCCCTAATTCTTTAGGAAATTGGAACGTCTTATTGGTTAGACGAGATATCTTACCAGCTTCTTTTAATTTGATTTCTAATTCTTGCATTTTATTCTCCTTTGAAATAATCAATACCTATTTCTTTGTCATTTGCTTCTACGACTTGATTATCTTCTATCATTAATTCACCATCATATTTATCATCATTTATAAATCTAGCATCTAAGGTGAAATGTTTATTTTTAATAAGAATAACATTTTCTCCTAGATATATATTAGTATATATATTCTTGATATTATATTCTTCATATCCATCAGATAAGGTAATAACATCTTTATTTATTTTTTTAATTTCTACGATGAGATATCCCGATTCAAATGAATAATCTAATTTATCAAATCCTTCATTGATCAATAAAGAATTAATAACATCAATAAGAGGATTGATTGGTAAAATAATCATCCCTTTATATTGAATTTTGACTATTTTAGAGATATCAAAGATATTATATCCTATCAATTTATCATCGTGATATAAAGCTGTTATCTTATCTTTTTTAATAAAAGAGGTCACTTCTAAATCATTATTAAAATTAATTAATAAGACATCGCCAATATTTTTACGATTATAGAACAAGGTATACATTTATTTCTTTCCTTTTTTCGCTACGACGCGGTAGATGATTTTACCTTCTGCGCGGAAATTCTTTTCATATTCGCTTTGAGCATCAAATTTATCTTTCCCGTTATAATTATCACTAGCGGAAGTAATTTTGAATTCAGAATTTAATAAACTCTTCTCGCTGAATTCAAAAAATTCTTTATTATCGGTTTTAATATATAATTTCCCATTAACTTTTAACATGCGATAATAAGCTTCTAGAAATCTCGTATCTGTTAATCTTCTTTTGGTATGCCTTTTCTTAGGCCATGGATCAGAAAAATTTAAAAATATTCCATCAAATGAATCATCTTTTATTAACGGAAATAATTGTTCCACATCAGAGTGAATTAGTCGAATATTATCTAGAGTGCTTTCGCTGATCTTTTTGCAAGTTATACCAGCGCAGGTGACATTCTTTTCCACGCCAATAAATAACATACTAGGATGTTTATTAGCCATCTCAATGATAAAATCACCTTTGCCAGAGCCAACTTCTAAATATGTTTTATCTTTGAATTCGATTTTATCATATTCATCAATCGGTACAGCAATTTCTTTATGAGATGATAGATATGGTCCACTCCAAGCTTTAAATTTAGTACGCATTATTATTTCCTTTTATTAATTATTAATGATCCTAATTTTTCTATCGCATTGGCGTATATAGCTATGGCTCCATATAAATCAGAAATTCTAACTCTTTCATCTGGTTCATGCATATGGGTATCAAAATCTTGATATTGCATGCCAAAGGCAACGACATTGTCAGCCTCTTTAGCATAAGTTCCACCACCCATAGAAATAGGTTCTGATTTATAATCTCCTGTTTCTTCTTGATATGAAGACATCAAAGTGCTGATAAGTGGAGAATCCTTAGGGAAATACAATAAAGCAGAAGGTCCAGATACACTCACCTTGCTTGGTTTAGCGTTTTCTATAACAATTTTTGACATCTCTTCATAACTGGTTCCGTTAACAAAACGGAAATTAACAACTGCCTTCAAATGGCCATTTTTTAAAGAAAATATGCCCAAATTGGAGGAATTTTCGCCCATCGTATCAGATTTTGTTACCGCATTAAATCCCGCTCCATTAGTGGTATTAAGTTTATTAACTAAGTTGGTGAATTCTTCATTATTGGCTACTGAAGCAATTGCTACTAAAGATTCTAAAACAGCGTTAATACCAAATTGAGGAACACTTCCATGCGCGGCTTTTCCATAAACTTCAATATAATAAAATCCGTCTTTTTCTTCTACCTTAGATGTCACTTTATCTAAGGCTTTAATAGCATTAACAAATTTTTCATCATTGACCACTATTTTAGCCAAATCGATAACAGCATTAGAGGCTAGTCCACCTTCAATAGATATCAATCCAGGAATATCAAAATCATCTTCGACAACAAAATTAAATATGCCTTTTTCAGCAAATACAACTGGCCAATCAGCATCTGGAGAAAAACCATATGTAGGTTGTTTAGCTTTTAATTCTTTAAAATAATGCTCCATACATAAGGAACCAGATTCTTCATTTCCTCCGACAAGGAGACGAACTTGATAGCCTTTAATTCTATTGTTATCTCTTAAAGCTTTTAAAGCATAATAAGAAGCTAGGCATGGACCTTTATCATCACTTACTCCACGACCATATAAGATATCACCTTTTTGTCTAACCACAAAAGGTTCACCCGTCCATTTACCAGTGGCTGGTACGACATCAGCGTGAGCCATAATGGTGACATTTTCTTCTTCTTCGCCACATAATATCTCTACGATTTTATTATCATAATTTTTAACTTTAAAGCCATCAGACTCCGCAAGAGAAGCAATAAAGGCTAAAGCACATGATACACCTGGACCAAAAGGATTATTTTCATCATTCATCGTTCCATAATTAGTTGAGTCGATAGCGACAAATTCTTTAAGGTTGTTTAATAAATCTTTTTGATAAGGTTTGACTAATTCTGCATATTGTGTTTTTTTCATATCTTTTTCCAACTTTCTATTCACTTGTTGTTTCCTTATTCTTATTAAAGTATAACGCATTACCTATGTTATCGGCGATATCATATTTTCTTGTTATAATCTTTATTGTATAAATTAAGGCTGGAGTCAAGACTATTTCCACTCCTAATTCAAATAAGAAATTAATACCTATAACTACAATAAATAAGACATATCCTACATTTGGATTTGATAATGCTTCACATAAGCCGTCTAACCATGGTCTTAAAACTGTTAAACAAGCAATAGAAAATATTCCTGTATTTATGACAGGGACAATCATAGAGCAAACTACAATACCAGGAATAATTCCTTTTCCTTTAAATAATTTAAATAAGAAACCAGAAGCTAAACCAGCTAAACCGGTTTTCGTTAAACAAACGATAACAGTCCAAACAGGCGATACCGCTAAAAAGGCTTGAGCGTTAATTAATACGATAGCTCCATTAATCATGCCTAATAATAATCCCGCTAATGGACCATATAAAATAGCGCCCATAGCAATTGGCATTAATGATAAATTAACATTAACTGGCCCAATTGCGACATAATTGCCGATTATTTGTAATATGACTTCTAGGGCAAGTAGCATGGCTACTCCGGTAATTTTTCTAATCAATCTATTTCTCATTTTTTATTTTCCCTCACTATTTTTGTTATCGATAATTTCTAGACCTTTAAAGACTAGATTAGCATCATAAATATATCCATTTTCTTGAAAAATATCCAAGAACGGATAGGAATTTCCGCCTGTTAGGACTTTTTTAAATGTATAGCCAAATTCTTTTTCAGCGTTTTCTAAAAGTCCTTTTATCATCGAATAATGACCATAAACAATGCCAGAAGTCATACAATCTATTGTATTTTTCCCCACTACTTTTTTTGGCATTTTTAATTCGATGTTAGGCAATAATGATGCACCATCAAATAATGATTTAGCGCTAAGTCGTAACCCAGGAGCAATTATAGCGCCAGAAAACGCTCCATTCTTATCAATGAATAATATCTTAGTAGCGGTTCCTAAATCAATAATTGCAGTGGGATAAGAATAGATCTCTTTTGCCGCGATGGAATCACAAATGATATCCGCTCCTATTTCATTAGGATTATCTGTCCTAAGAATTAGTCCTGTTTTAATACCAGGGGAGACAAATTTTGCCTTAGTTTTAAATAATCTTTCTAAGGCTGAGCCTAAGGCATGATTTAAACTAGGCACTACTGAAGAGATTAGAATAGATTCAGCAGTTTTGTTCTTTAATGAATAAATATCATCTTCAAGTAAAGAATTATAAATGCGTAACAGTTCATCATCTGTCGCATTCTTATTGGTGGTTATGAATAGCGTGCGTTTTATCGCTCCACTTTCATACGCAGCAAGACCAATACGTGAATTGCCGACATCAACTAAAATTTTCATAATACCTCCTGCTACAATCCCTTAAGGGTATCGTGCGATCATAAATTTTTAGTTCTTTTTTATTAAACAGCAACAATATTAACTATTTTGCCCTTAATAACAATGATTTTTTTAATTTCCTTACCTTCGGTATGTCTTTTAATACCTTCTTGTGATAAGGCAATTTCTTTGATTTCATCTTCGCTAGCGTCAACAGGAATAACGATGGCTGCTCTTAATTTTCCATTAACTTGAACACCAATTTCGATTTCTTGTTTTACTAATTTAGATTCATCATATGTAGGCCATGATTCATATACTATGACATTATTATGTCCTAATAATGCCCATATCTCTTCACATATATGTGGAGCGATACAGTCTAGCATTTTAATAAAGCCTTCTAGATATGACAAATAAATTGATTTAGCTTTATATACTTCATTAATGAATATCATCATTTGTGATATCGCGGTATTGAATTGAAGGTTTTCATAATCAGAAGTGACTTTCTTCACGGTAAAATTATAAACATAATCTAATTCTTTAGAATTTTCATTGCTAAATTTAGAAGTAAATTCTTCTTCGGTGAATAAACGATAGACTCTATCAAGCCATCTTCTAGCGCCTTCTAATCCACCACTTGACCAAGGTAGAGAGGCTTCAAGCGGACCCATGAACATCTCATATAATCTAAGAGCGTCAGTACCATATTCTTTGACAACATCATCTGGATTAACAACATTACCACGTGATTTAGACATCTTTTCGCCATTAGAGCCCAATATCATTCCTTGATGGAATAATTTTTTAAATGGTTCTTTGACTGGAGAATAGCCTTCATCATATAAGAAATTAGTCCAGAAACGAGAATATAATAAGTGGCCAACCGCATGCTCAGGTCCGCCGATATATAAATCCACAGGTAGCCAATGCTTTAATAATTCATAGTCCGCGAAAGCTTCATCATTGTGTGGATCGATATATCTCATGAAATACCAGCTAGATCCTGCGGAGCCTGGCATAGTGTTAGTTTCTCTATGCCCTTTTTCTCCTTTTTCGTTAGTAACTTCAACCCAACTAGTCGCGTTAGCTAAAGGAGAAGTTCCACTGATTTTCGGTTTATAATCTTCCAATTCTGGCAAAATAAGTGGCAATTCGCAGTCTTTTAGCACTTCATCATGGTCTTCATAATGAACGACAGGTATTGGTTCTCCCCAATATCTTTGTCGAGCAAATACCCATTCTCTTAATTTATAATTGGTTTTAGATTTGCCTAAGCCTTTTTCTTCTAAGGCTTTGATGATAACTTCTTTGGCTTTTTCAATATTTAATCCATTGGCAATATCAGAATTAATGTGTTTAGCATCATCTTCCATCGCATGTTCAGAAATATCACCTTCAAGAACTTGAATCATTTCTAAATTGTGTTTTTTAGCAAATTCATAATCTCTTTGGTCATGTGCTGGTACGGCCATCACCGCGCCTGTACCATAAGAGGCTAAAACATAATCACCGATAAATACTGGTACGACTCTTCCATTAATTGGGTTAATGGCGTAGGCACCAGTAAAGGTACCAGTTTTTTCTTTATTGAGTTCAGTTCTTTCTAAGTCTGATTTTCTTGAAGCAAATTCTTGATATTTTTTAACTTCTTCTAATCTATCTTTGGTGGTAATTTTTTCCACTAATGGATTTTCAGGAGCTAATACACAATAAGTACAGCCATATAATGTATCCGCTCGAGTGGTAAAGACATCAAAAGATAAATCGCTATCTTTGATTTTGAATGTTATTTGAGCGCCGATGGATTTGCCAATCCAGTTTCTTTGCATTTCAATCGTAGAGGAAGGCCAATCTAAATCATTTAAACCATCTAATAATTTTTCGGCATATTTTGGGATATCCATAACCCATTGTTTCATATTGATTCTTGTAACTGGATATCCACCTCTTTCGGATTTTCCATCAATTACTTCATCATTAGCTAAAACTGTTCCTAATTCTTCACACCAGTTAACTGGCATATCGATTTGTTTGGCTAATCCTTTTAAATAGAATTGTTTAAAAATCCATTGAGTCCATTTATAAAATGACGGATCACAGGTGGATATTTCTTTACTCCAGTCATAAGAGAAACCTAGCATTTTTAATTGTCTAGTAAATGTTTCTATGTTTTGTTCGGTAAATCCGCCTGGATGATTACCAGTCTTTATTGCATATTGTTCGGCAGGCAAACCAAAAGAGTCATAGCCCATAGGATGTAAGACATTATAGCCTTGCATTCTTTTCATTCTTGCTACGGCATCAGTCGCGGTATAACCTTCTGGATGTCCAACGTGTAAACCTTGTCCTGATGGATATGGAAACATGTCTAGAACATAATATTTAGGTTTAGAAAAATCATGAACGTCACAGTAAAAACAGTTCTCTTCTTCCCATCTCTTTTGCCATTTTTTGTCAATTATTAGATGATCATATTTCATAAAGTTACCCCAACAAAGATTTATATAATCCAAGATATAATTCACAGGATTTGCTCCATGAATTATTGGTTTCTAGAGCGTTAATCGCTAATTTGTTGAATAAATCTTTTCTATTATAGTAAATATCTAAAATCCAATCGCAAGTATTAATTAAAGCCGATGCTTTATAATCATCAAAACTGAAACCATTCGCGTATTCAGCATTCTTTTCATTAAAGCCGATGACTGAATCTTTTAGTCCGCCAGTTCTTCTTACTATCGGTAAGGTTCCATAACGTTGGGCAATCATTTGACCTATGCCACATGGTTCAAATAAAGATGGCATTAAGAATAAATCAGAACCAGCGTATATCTTATGGGCTAAATCAGAATTATAGCCGATATAGATGCCAACATTTTCTGGATAGGTTCCTCTTAATCTTTCAAATTCTTGTTCAGCGTTATATTCTCCACTTCCTAAGACGATGACTTTGCATCCTTTAGAAGCGAGATGATAACAAGCCGGGATTAATAAGTCGACACCTTTTTGCCAAGTTAAACGTGAAACTAAAGCAAAGACAGGTTGATCATTTTCTTCTAAGCGGAAAGCCTGTAATAAGTCCTTCTTATTAGCCTCTTTTCCTTGATAAAATGATTTTTTATTGAACTTTTGCAGGATTTTTTCATCATTTTCTGGATCAAATTCCTTATTATCAATACCATTTAAGAATCCGCAGAAATCCCATTCTCTTAGACGAATGACATTGCTTAATCCCATCGATGTCTCTTCGTTTAATAATTCGTTTCTATGAGTTGGAGAAACGGTAGTTATCTTATCAGAGAACATAATCGCACTCTTTAAGGTTGATACTTGTCCATTAAATCTCACTGTTCCATCATCATATAATGAGACAGGTAGATTATATAATTCACTAAGTGCATTTCTCGCACATAATCCTTGGAAAGCAGGATTATGGATGGTTAATACAAATTTGGTATTCTTAAATATTTCTTCTCTTGGCTTTTCGCTTTTAATTAGACATGGGAGCATGCCTGGTTGCCAGTCATGGATATGGATGATATCTGGAGCGAAATTAATATGTGAGAATAATGCTTTCGCGGCCAAAGTGAAGAAAGCAAATCTTTCTCCATCATCATAATCACCATATAGATGTCCACGATTAAAATATTGTTGATTATCTAATAGATAATAAGTGATACCATTTATAACAGTTTTATATGCCTCAACATAAGCGATTCTCCATGATAGATAAACGCTATAGGAGGCTACTTTTTCAATATTTTCTCTTATCATGCCTTTAAAGTTACCATAATAAGGCATAATTATGATGGTCTCTTCTCCATTTTTAACGAATTCTTCGCTTAAAGAATAGACCACATCAGCTAAGCCACCAGTTTTAGCAAGCGGATTAGCTTCTGATGCTACCATTGCAATTTTCATTAGAATTTGCTTCCCCCTTTGATGAAGATTGGATCTTCAGGTGTTCCTCGCATTGATTTGGTAATTACACAATTCTTATCAACATTGACATAGGCGAGTTTTACGCCTTTTTTAATAACGGTGTTGGTAAAGATTATGCAATCAGATACAGAGGCACCCTTCTCCACGACTACTTTACGAGATAAAATGGAATGTTTAACTTTTCCATCTATTACACATCCATTAGAAACAATGGATTCTTTAACATCAGCATTTTCTCCATATTTAGTTGGAGGTGTGTCGTGTGTTGTTGTGGAAATTGGCCAATCACTTCTAAATATTCTTCTTCTATTATCATATGTTAATAGTTCGTAAGAACCATTAAGATAATCATTCATAGACATAATAGGTAAGACATAGTGTTCAAATTTATAGGCGTGAACATGTAATTCTTCATGATCGTTAAGCCAAGAAATCATCTCTTTTAAAGTATATAATTCTGATATTTCTCCTTGTCTTTCAACAATATAATCAAATGTATCTCTAGAGATAACAAAGGTATCTAATGAGACATCGATATCGTCCTTGGTTTTTGGATTCTTTCTAAATTTCTTAACTGTACCATCTTTATTAAAGCTGAGTACGGTGGACTTAGTAAAAGTATTTTTGCCATCATGAATAGGAACATAGACTGCGGTAATTTTGGCTTTAGATTCAATGTGTTGTTCAATAATTGGTCTAAAGTCCATAGAACTTAAGTAATGAACTGGAGCAATAACGACAAAATTAAAATCTAATTTATCAAAAATTGCTTTATTGATTCTAATATTGTTAACATCGTTATTTAAGGCTGGTTTATAGACCAAATCTTCATTAAACATGAGATATTCAAAACCGACTTTAGTGTTAGATGTCCATTGCTTACCAGAATCGACATGAGCGATAACGGAATGGTAAAATTTATCGACTAGGATACAAACACCATCGATATTGGAATTAGCGAAATTAGATAAGGTGAAGTCCATAATGGCATATCTACCTAAGAAAGTAGTTGTTCCAAATGATCTTTTAGAGGAGAAACCGCCAATATTAGGGGATTCGTGTAAATCACAAATACCAAGTATTTTTCTACTGTTATACATATTAATTCCTCCTATTTGTCACTAAAACAATCTCATCGCTATAGAGATTGATTTCTTCATTTTCTTCGATAACGATACCAGGAGCGATAATGGCATTTTTAATTTTTGCGCCATTACTCACTTTCGCGCCAGACATGACGACACAGCGATTTAATTCCGCTCCTTCTTCGATAATTACTTCATCAGATACAACGCAGTTATTGATATTGCCCATAATAATCGCGCCTTGGTTAACTAATGATTTGGTTACATTAGCTTTAGGACCGATATATTGTGGAACACTTCTTGTATCTTCGGTATAAATAAGACCGTCTTTGGTTTCATATAGACCTAATTCATCTTTGCCTTCAATTAAATCCATATTGGCTTCATGCAAGGAAGAAATAGTTCCTACATCTTTCCAATATTTTTCATAACGGTAGGCCATTAATTTCTTTTCATCTTTTAATAAGGCAGGAATGATATCTTTGCCAAAGTCGTGTGATGAATTTTCATCAGTTGCGTCTCTTTTTAGATATCTTCTTAATGTCTTCCAAGTAAAGACATATACGCCCATACTGGCTAAATTAGATTTAGGTTCTTTTGGTTTTTCTTGGAATTTGACGATTTGATCATTTTCATCAACTTCCATAATTCCAAATCTTGAAGCCTCTTTCATTGGGACTGGTATGACAGAAATAGTCGCTGCAGCATTAGAATTCACATGTAAAGAAATCATATCATTATATGTGGTTTTATAAATGTGATCGCCTGATAGAACTAAGACATATTCTACATTTTGTGAATCAATGAATTCAGCATTTTGCCATATGGCATCAGCAGTTCCTTTATACCAGTTAGCACCTTCTTCAGTTTGTCTAGGTGATAGGGATGTAAATGTTGAGCCATTTCCATTAATGCCCCACTTTTCACCGCTACCGAGATATGTCTCTAGTAAGGTCGATTCATATTGTGTACAAACACCAACAACTTTTATGCCTGTATTTGCACAATTAGATAAGGGAAAGTCAATAATACGGTATTTTGCAGCAAATCCGACAGCGGGTTTTGCCACTTTCTTAGTTAAAAATTCGAGCCTGGTTCCTTTGCCTCCAGCAAGTATAATAGCGGCTACTTTATGGTCCATAAAAAACCTCCTTAGTATTTATATTATAAATATAAAAACTATAATTTGCATTCTTTATTTCACTATTTTTATTTTTAAAGGAAATGTTTATAATTTGTCTTATGAAATTGTCATTATCTAAAAAGAAAATCACTATCACTTTCTTAATTTCCTTCTTAGTGGCCGCGGCTTTATTGTTTTCTATCTTATTTAATTTATTCCTAAGATGGCCATGGGATTATTATCAATATCTTATTATTGGCGTATTTTTAGCCTTATCTATTGTCTTTTATATTTTGTCTTTAAAAGCTAATTATTACATCGTAGAAAAAGGACAGATTAAGGTAAGAAGATTTACTAAACTTTATGCTTATAATTTTAAAGAGGTCATCTATATAGATGAAGATTATTCCACTAAACATAAAACCGTTATGTTTGTCACATCTAAAGGACACATCAGATATTTAACATTTGATAGTCAAGGTATTTTATATGAAACGATGCTAGAAAAATGCACTAATAGAGTTGATTTAGCCACGGTTAGAAGACGATTCCCTAACCTTAAATTGTAGTTTTTAGAATAAAAAGATAAAAATTTGATTGATTATAATATTGAATCGTGCTACTATTTCAAAGCGTGTTAAGGAGGTCAAAGTATGTCAAGAGTATGTCCAGTCTTAGGTAAAGGCCCTGTCAGCGGTAACAATCGTTCCCACTCATTAAGAGCTACCCGTCGTAAATGGAATACAAATTTACAAAAATTCCAAGTAGAAGTTGACGGTAAAGTTATGACTGTTAGAATGTCAGCTCGTGCTTATAGGACCCTTAATAAGACCCGCTAATAAAGCACAACGAAGAAGAAGCAACCTTGCGAGGTTGTTTTTTATATCATTAATAAGAGGAATAAGACGCCAGATAATAACAAGGCGAATAAATAAGACCATTCAATTAACGCTAATATAAAGATTTTTGGTCTTACATGGGTGATGGTTCCATCATCATTTTTTATTTCTTCTAATTTAAACCAACTCTTAATTTTTGGATTAATGAACAATAATAACATCACTATTCCTTCAATAGTGGCAATAATAGCAACGATCAATTTCTTTAAATCCACCTGAGATTTGCTTGGATCTAGCAAGGAAGCATAGCCGATATAAGCAATAGAAGCAACATTAGCAAGAGCAAAGGCAATCAAAAAAGAAAGGGCTAGAAGGTGCATCTTAAAGTTCTTTGTATCACTAAATAATAAATATATAAAGGATATAGAAGCAATAAAAGATGAAGCTACAGTTAGTAGCATTGTTCCTTGATATCTAGTCTCGATATTATAAGAAGAAACACAAACAAAAATATTAGCAAAATTTAATAAGATGATTGAGGCAATTATCATAACAACAAATAATATATTTTTCTTGCCATCTCTAATCGGTGATAATTCGAAAGGAAAATTTCTAGCAAGTGAATATTTATCTTTATTTATTATTTGATAATTTCTTAATGCCATCATCAAAGTGATAAAAAGAATAATAACCGATAAAATTAAAGCAAAAATAGGTGCGAACATATTAACCTCTTAATGAATCTATGGCTTCTTTATAATTTTTAGCCTTAAATACATAAGAACCGGCGACAAGAACATCAACACCAACTTCGATGCATTTTTTCGCGGTTATATCATTAATTCCCCCATCAACTTCAATGAGATAAGATAGAGAATGTTCTTTTTTATATTTATCTAGATAAGCAATCTTATCAAGAGCGGATTCCATGAATTTTTGTCCTCCAAAACCTGGTTCAACGGACATTATTAAAACCAAATCTACCTTGTATAAATATCTATCCAATTCTTCAACCTTGGTATTAGGTTTAATAGATATGCCTGCTTTAGCGCCTTTTTCATGAATAATTGAAATAATTTTTAATACTTCTTCTTCATTATTTAAAGCTTCTAAATGGAAAGTCAAAATATCCGCGCCGGCATCAACAAATCTCGAAGCGTATCTTAAAGGCTCGGATATCATGATATGAACATCGTTAACCATATGATGAGTATTAGAAATGCTTTTTAAAACAGGAATACCAAAAGATATATTATCGACAAAATGACCATCCATGACATCAAAATGCATGAATTCCGCGCCGGCGAATTCAATGGATGATATTTCTTCGCCTAATTTATAGAAATCAGCGCTTAGGATACTAGGTGAGACATAAATCTTTTTCATCATTTTTTCCCTCGTTTTAATTCTAGTGCTTCTTTTAATAATTTTAAATAGCAAGAATATTCTTCATCTGATATCTTGCCTTCATCTCTTCCACTTAATACTCCGCAGTCAACATTATTAGTGTGTAAGCAATCATTAAAGCGACATTCATATGAAGCAAAATTAAGATATTTTTTAGCTAATTCTTGCGGTTCTAAATCCAATATTAACGACGAAAAACCCGGCGAATCCCCCACAAAACCATCAAAAAATGGTAATAACACTACTTCTTTAGTCTCGTGTTTCCCTCTTCCTAATGCTTCAGAATATTCACCAATATTTCTAGCATATGAAGAATCTAATAAATTGAGTAAGGATGATTTACCTACTCCGCTTTGACCCATAAAACAGGTCTTTTTATCTTTTAAGAATTCTTTCAATTCCTCTATTGATGAAACATCATATTTATTGGTGAAGAAATATTTGATATCTAATAAATTTAGTTCCTTGATTATTTTTTCTTTTAAATCATTATCTAATAAATCTGATTTAGATATAACCACTATGGCTTTTATGCCTACCGTATTAGCGTAAGTTATAAATTTAAATATCAATTCAAAAGAAAAATCTGGTCTAGCGACACTAGACACAATAGCAAGATAATCAATATTAGCGATAAGAGGTCTTTTAGAATAATTAATACGTGGATAGATTTTATCAATAGTCATAGAATCCAAAGAAAATTCTACAATATCTCCAACGATTAAGGTTTCTTTACTTTTTCTAAATATACCTCTAGGAGTTAATTCAAAAATTTGGTTATCACTGATAACTTTATATTTTCCATAAGAATTAGAGATAATTAGTCCCTTCATTATTTAAAGCCAAACACCCTTGATAAAAATGATCTTTTTTCTTTTAAAATAGAGGGGTTTTCCTTTAATTTCTTTAAATCATCGTGCATAGCTAAGGCGCTTTGATATCGTTCACGAGGATTCTTTCTCACCGCTTTATCAATGATTCTTTCAATTTCTTTTGGACAATCAGATACATATTTTTTAATAGGTGGAAATTTATCTTTAACTTGAGATACTGCAACTTCTACAGGAGTTGATTTTTCAAAAGGTAGATGCCCACTTAATAATTCATAGAAAGTAACACCTGCAGAATAGATATCTGATTGAACTGTCGCTGCTTTTCCTTGAGCGATTTCTGGAGCCATATAATGAACCGAGCCCACTACTTCGTTTGAAGATGTTAATTGTTCAGTATATGAACTTTGGGCGATACCAAAATCACTTAATTTAACAGTACCATCACTTAAAATGAAAATATTATCAGGCTTGATATCTCTATGAACAATTCCATGGTCATGCGCGCATTGTAAAGCTTCAGTTAATTGCAGCATGATATCAACTGTTTCCGATAAAGAGAACCTTGTGCGGAAATCTAAAGCATCTTTTAAAGACTGACCAGCGATAAATTCATAGGCGATATATGGTCGACCTTCCACTGTGCCATGAGCAAAAATCTTGACAATGTTAGGATTATTTAATTGCGCTGCTAAAGAGGCCTCATTTTCAAATCTTTTTAGATTTACTGGATTAGACATGACATCTTCTCTAATAAATTTAATAGCGACATTTCTTTTCGTTATGACATCATGAGCTTCGTAAACTTCCGCCATACCGCCATGTCCTACACGTGCGGTAATACGGTATCTTTCGTCTACTAAAGATCCTATTTTAATAGCCATATTATCTATTTGCCTCCCATACCACTACGGCAATGTTGTCTGAACCTCCATTAGCGTTAGCTAAAGAGATTAATTGATCACATTTTTGTTGCGGCGAATCATCGGTTTTAACAATCGTGGATATATCAGAAATATCAACATTGTTATATAAACCATCACTGCACAACAATAATTGCTCTCCGTTATATTTATGAACTGATAAATCAAGGCTTAAGGAAGGATATGTCCCTAAAGCATTGTTTAAAACATGTCTTTTAGGGTGAGTAAGAGCTTCTTCTGGTTTTAATTGTCCTGATCTAACGAGATAGGCAACATATGTTTGGTCTTCGGTTAATTGCTCAAATTCACCATCTTTTAATATATACGCTCTTGAATCTCCAACATGACCTATCACGATATGATCACTTGAGACTAAAACCGCGGTAATAGTTGAACCCATTCCATGATATTCTTTGTTGGATTGTGACATATTAAATATTTGCTTATTAGCGGCTTTTATCACTTTTCTTAACCACGCTAATTCAAAATATTGGTTGACTAATATAGGCGATTCGCTAAAAGAATTAGCAAGGGTGGTAATAGCGATTCTTGAGGCTAATTCACCATGAGATTGTCCTCCCATACCATCACACACCACTAAAAGAACACGACCTTTAGGATTGGTTAAGGCTAGTGCTTGATCTTCGTTGGTGATACGGACTCGACCAACATCGGTTTTGCATGAATAATTTCCAGTAATTACGTTTTTCATTTTTCGCTTTTGGCTCTTAACTGCCCACACGCAGCATCAATATCACTGCCAAACTCCTTTCTAATGGTCGCTGTTACACCATTTTTTATCAATCTATCTAAGAAAGCATGTACTGCTTTATCACTACTTCTTTGGAATTCGTTTTCCATGACCGGATTATATGGGATAAGATTGACATAAGCCATACATCCTTTTATTAATTTAGACAATTCGTCAGCGTTTTCAATAGAATCATTAACACCCTTTATCAAAATGTACTCAAATGTCACTCTTCTGTTGGCTTTTTGCTCATATTCTTTGACCGCGGGAATTAATACTTCTAAAGGATATGCTTTGTTGATTTTCATCAATTTATTTCTAATTTGATTATTTGGAGCGTGTAATGATATAGCTAGATTAATTTGTAGTCCTTCTTCAGAATATTTTTTAATTTTATCCACTATTCCACACGTCGACACCGTGATATGCCTAGCCCCAATAGCTAAGGCTTTTGGATGATTGATGATTCTAACAAAGTCCATAACATTATCATAATTATCAAATGGTTCACCAGTGCCCATTACTACCACATGGGTAATATGCTTTTCTAATGACTCTTCTCGTAATAAATTATTTAAGACCAATATTTCCCCAACCATTTCTTCCACTTCGAGGTTTCTTTGTTTTTTAAATAAACCTGAGGCACAGAAAGCGCAGGCCATATTACATCCAACTTGGCTCGATACGCAGGCGACATTTCCATATGAATAACGCATCAATACGGTTTCTACTTTAGCACCATCTTGTAATTCTAAAAGCAATTTAATTGTGCCATCACTTGACACCTGTTTTTTGAAAATCTTCGGCAAATCTAAGGTATATTTCTCGTTTAAGACTTCTCTAAAGCGTAAAGAAATGTCAGACATCTCATCAAATGATGTCGCATGTTTTTCATAAATCCAGGTATATAATTGTGTAGCTCGATAAGCTTTTTGCCCCTCATCGAGCATTAATTTTTCTAGTTTCTTTATCTCCTGACCATAAAGATTAATCATGTTTAACTTCCGCCTTTACTAGGATCGCATAATAAAGACAACTATTTGATGCATCGTAAGGTAGAAATTGTTTCTCTTCTTTTAAATAGAAGTCAGGATTTTTACGTAAGAAGTCATTAACTACTTCTCTTGTTTCTTTCCTGTTGATGGTGGAAACTGCATAAACTAATCGACCTTTGTCTTCGACAAATTTACCAGCTTCATTAATCATCATCTTTTCTTTAGCGATGATTTCATCAAGACTATCTTGCTTAAAATGTAAGAAGAAGTCAGGGTTGTATCTAATTAAATCAAATCGTGAACTATTTGGAGTCACGACAATTGTACTTGTTGGTTTAGAAATAGCGGTGACTAGAGCATCCATATTACAATCTAAGACTTGGACTTTTTTAAGGTTATATTTCTTAGATGCAGATTTGAATTCAAAGAAATCATTGCCTGGTTCTACAATTTGTTCCACATTAGCGGTACCGTTTAATCTAATAGCGATTTCCGTTAATAATGGATTATAGTATGTAGAAATAATAGCGACATCTTTTAAAGCATCTAATTCCATAGCGTCAACGAGTTGATAATAGCCTAAGGATTCGTTAAATAGACCACCAGTAAAATAAGTATGGTTCTTTTTTAATTGTTCTTTACCTGTATAGATGTATAGGCCTTCTTTATCAGTTTTTTCAAATCCATTATCTGGTTTTTTAAAAACATCTTCTTCGCTAGCATTATTTGGATTTAATCTTAGGTAATTAATTGGGGATTTAGAATTTGCTTTAGCAATCTTATAAGCAATATTTTTAGAAAAATGATTAGACCACATCTTTGCTACCCATTCTGGAATGTTAAAGCGATATGACATAAATCGATAAGAGAATTTATCAATAGATTCATCGATTAGTGGTTCGCCATCTATTTTTCTTTGTATGAATTTTTCTATTTCTGGTAAGAGATTTTCTTGGTTTTGCTCTTTTAAGATTTTCTTGACAAAATCAAGAGCAACACTAGCTTCAACACGTCTTAAAAATAAATCATTGGCTAAAGCTAAAGCGACAGCGAGATAGGAATCTTGTGTTAATCCTTTAATGTTAGAATTAATGCATTCATTAAATACGTAATAATGCCTTAATTCACAGCCCACTAAAATAGAGACCAATTTGGAATCTTCTTGGCTAATTTGATGAGCGGTAAAACAGTTTTTTAATGCTTTCGAAAAATTGGTATCATCATTGATGATGGACTTCAATGTTTCTAAAGAATAATCAAATGTAATCATAGTGTAGGTCCTTTAAATTATGAAAATTTTATTTGTTATTCAACTTTTTCTCAAAGTCTTGGAAAATATTTCCAGTATAAATGTCCTCTTCTTCATCTTCATCATCTTCATCATCAAAACGAATTTTTTCATTGTCAATCTCATCATCGATTTCAACAATATTATCTTCACTCATATAACGTGGATAATCAGGATTTACTCTTAAGACATGATGATCATCAGAATAATATTCAAAAATGATTTCAACATTAATCGCGACTTCTCTTAAAGTATTAAATAATAAATCAGCGACTAAATCTTGAACCAATTCCGATCTTTTTGGAGCGTTAACTTTAACTAAGATATGCCAAGAACCTTGATCAACACCATCGTGATAAACCATGGATTCATGGGCGATAAAATTAACACTGTCAGCATTGACTTCGTATAGATTTGCTACTTTAGCGGTAATCTCATTAGATACTTCGCCTACTACAAATGGATCTAAGCCGTAAAATTCAAGAATAATCATTTTTGAAACTTCCTTTTAATTAAATATATCATAATTTTTTTGCTTTTAAATACATTATTTAAAAATCGTATGGGTCAATATCGATGCTAATGGCGATTTGTGACTTCATTTTTAAGACACCGAGAAGGTCGTTTAAATGAGCCTTAGTAAGAGATAGATTTTTAAATTTGATAAGAATCGCTCGGATATGCTTATTGCTGACATAAGAGATATAGGGTGAAGTTGGGCCAATAATTTCCCCTTCTTCTTTAAAGGCATTTTCTAAAAATTGAGCGACATAAAATGCGGTTTCCACTGCAATTTCCTCGTTTTTTGACGAAATTTTGACACTAGCGAGGTAACAATAAGGTGGATAATATTGAGCTTTTCTTTGTTTCATTTCTCTTACATAAAACATCTCATAATTTTGTCTTGCCGCCATAGTGATAGCGTAGTGAGATGGTTGATATGTTTGAATAATAGCTTGTCCTTTTTTATCCCCTCTACCGCTTCTTCCAACCGCTTGAGTGATTAATTGAAAAGCTCTTTCTGAACTGCGATATGATGGCATGGATAGACCAATATCCGCTAAAACGATACCTACTAAGGTGACATTAGCGAAGTCATGACCTTTAGCAATCATTTGTGTGCCAATTAAAATATCGGCCTCATGATCTGCAAAGGCTTTGATGGTTTTTGATATCTTAGTTCTTACTCTCGCCGAGTCACTATCTAATCTTAAAGTCTTAGCGTTAGGGAACAATCTATGCACTTCTTCTTCGATTCTTTCTGTGCCAAAACCAGTTTTAATAAAGTATGGTTTACCACATTTTGGACAGGTTGTCGGCGCTAATTCAACATAACCACAGTGATGACATTTGAGCATATTATCTTTTTGATGGTATGTTAAAGGTATCTCACAATCTGGGCATTTAAATACATGGGAACAACTTCTACAACTCATAGTCGTGGAATAGCCTCTTCTATTAATCAATAAGATGGCTTGTTCGTTTTTATTTAAACAGTTTTGAATTTCTTTTCTTAGTGTTAATGAGAAAATATATGATTCCCTATCGATGTTCTTATAATCTAACATATTGATGATAGTTGTTTTTGGTAATGGTTGATTATTAATTCTATTTTCTAATTTTAAGAGATGATAAATATTTTTTTGTGCTCTAGCGCGAGATTCTAGGCTTGGAGTTGCTGAGCCTAATAATACTTTTGCATGGTGCATCATGCCTCTCATCTTAGCTACTTCTCTAGCGTGATAAGTTGGAGTGGTATCTTGTTTATATGATTCAGTATGCTCTTCATCAAGAATTATTAATCCAATATTAGATAGTGGCGCGAATATAGCGCTTCTTACCCCAATAACTATTTTAGCTTTGCCGGAGGCAATCTTACGATATTCATCATATTTTTCGGCATCAGTTAATTCAGAATGCAATATGGCGACATCGCTATCAAAACGAGTGATAAAATATTCCATAAACATTGGAGTTAGAGATATTTCTGGAACTAGCATTAATACATTTTTGCCCTTATTTAATGTCTCTTCACTTAATCTTAGATAGACTTCACTCTTGCCCGATCCAGTAACACCTTCAAGTAGATAAACATTATCATCAGATTCGTTAAATTCTTTTATAACTCTTTTTTGTTCTTCGGTTAGATCTGGAGGAATAATTTTAGAAAAAGAGGGGGTTTTGAAGCGGTTTTTCTCTTCCAAGACCTCTTCTATCTTGCCTAATTCAATTAATTTTTTAACAATAGAAACGGATTTAATTTCTCTTTTTAATACCTTTTCCTCTTCTTTGATAAATCTTAATATTTCGATTTGTTTATTGGTTAGCCCTTCTTCTGAGGCGTCAGCGATAACAAGATATTTTTCATATTCAATCTTTGGCCCCTTTAATGATGAAGAGGAAGGTTTTAAAGATGGAGGTAGCATGGTTTGAAGAACACTGATAAAAGGAGCAACATAATAATCAGATATTCTTTGAGCTAGTTCAAATAGGTCTTTGTTTATTATTTCGCTTTGATCAATAATTTTCTTTATTTCTGAGACTTCAAAACCAAGCTCTTGAGATATTTCTTCAGGAGTTTTATCACTGTTAGTTACTTTTACTACATAACCGACAATATCGCGGTGGTTGAATTCTACGATGACACGATAGCCAAGCTTTATGTCATCTTCTTTCTTATAAATATAAGTAAAAGGTCTATCAAGCGAATAGGTGGAATATTCGGTTAATATTTCTACTATTTTCATCTAATTCAGTTCGTTTAATTTGATGTGTTCTAAAATAATTTCAGCAATCTTATTCGCAGCAACATCAGCGTCATCATTAACTACGGTATAATCGTAATTTTTATTTTTATTCATTTCGCTTCTTGCTTTTTTAAGTCTTTGCAATATGACGCTTTCTGATTCAGTTTTTCTTTTTCTTATTCTTTCTTCTAGAGCTTTTAATGATGGAGGTAACAAGAAGATAGAAACCACATCTTCTCCTTTGGTTTTGGCCATTACCTGCTCAGCTCCATTGATTTCTATTTCTAAGAAAACATTTTTGCCTGTTTCTCTAATAGTGTTTACCTTATCTAGAGGTGTACCATAATAATTACCAACAAATTCGCAATATTCTAAGAAATTACCTTTTTTAATATTATCTTCAAATGTTTTTTTGTCGACAAAATAATAGT
The DNA here is from genome assembly GCA_905236085.1 of uncultured Bacilli bacterium. Lineage (GTDB taxonomy): Bacteria > Bacillota_I > Bacilli_A > RFN20 > CAG-826 > CAJOOD01. The sequence continues at coordinate 4,409 of CAJOOD010000098.1, read as the reverse complement.
CTAAACCATCCACTTCTCTATTTCTTGGTTTTCTTGTCGTCATAGAGATTGAATAAGCAAGATTTAATTCTGGTCTATCGATGATCAATTTTCTAATTGTGCCTTTACCGACACCCGATGGACCGCTTAAGATGATGAGTAATCCTTTTTTTGCCATGATTGACTAAATTTTAAAATGATAATGCAGTATAGTCAATTTTATTTTTGCTATTTTTAAAATTTTTATTTTAAGAGTGCTGTTTTTCCCCAATATGCTATAATAATTTTTGCTATGGAAAAAATTAAAATTTCTCCTTCATTAGTTAAGGTTATAAGTGAAGATTTGAATCAAAAATTAACCTCTAATCATATTTCTAATGTCACCATTGTTAATTCTAGTGATATCGTTTTAACTTTTTCTTTTTATCGTAAAGAAAAATTATTTATCTCGTTAAGAAATAATTCTCCATATATCGCCTTATTAGAAAATATTGATTCTCTACCAACCATGGAAAATGGATTTTCTTCTAAATTAAGACAGCAAATTAGAGATTCGTTTATCTTAGGAGTGGAGCAAATCAACGAAGATAATATCATTTGCTTCCATTTAAGAGTCAATCGCGATGGCAATTATATCGATAAAGATATGTATATAGAATTGATATCTCATCATCCCCTACTTCTCGTGATTAATAAAGAAGATGATGCGATTCTTTTTGCCACTCATTACGATGAAGAAGAAAGAAAGATTATCTTAAAAGAAAAATATGTTTTACCAGAAAAGCATTTCACATTTATTTCTGAATATAATGATTTGATGCAGGCTTATAAATACGCGAATAATCTCTACAAAAATTCTCTAATTTTAAGAAAAAAGGAGAAATTTGCAAAGATTTTCAAATATTTGGAAAAAAGAAAGAAAACCTTAAATAAGAAATTAAATGTTCTTAATGATGAGATATATCACGGTAATATGGACTTGATATACAAGGATTTAGGTGATGCCTGTTATTCTATGGAATTAGATGATTTGAAGGATTATTATGCTTCATTAAATCGTAAATATGATGAAGGACTATCACAGAGTGACAACGCTCAAATGGCTTTTAAAAGATATAAAAAAGCCAAATCTAAGATTGTAAACGCTAACGAACAATTAGAAAAAGCTAGGGAAGAAATAAATTATATTGAGCATCTATATACTCAAACCCAGTTTGCCAGTGAAGAAGACATGCTACAAATGGAGCATGAATTATTTAAGCATGAAAAAGTTAGCAATAGAAAAAATAAGACTGAACCGACTAAATTTAAGCCATATGTTTATAAAGGCGATGGATTTAAGATTTTATTTGGTAAAAACGATTTGCAAAATGAATATCTAACTTTTAAAGTTGCCTCCTACAAGGATTATTTCTTACATATCCATAATTATCCAGGGGCACATGTCATCTTGCAAGGCGATAAAATAGGAAATAAAGAATTAGAATTAGCCGCTCAAGTTGCGCTGCTACTTTCTAATAAGCAAGACGGAGATGTTTCTTACGCCAAAGTAAAGGATTGTAAAAAGGGAAACAAAACCGGTTTAGTGATATTAAAATCTTATCAACTTATCCATATTAAAAATATCAATAAAGAAGCTAAAGAAATTCTTAAGAATGCTTCTAAGAATTAGTTATAGTTATATATTTATCTAATTTAGCCACAAAATCTTCATTAAAGGTGATAACAACATCTTGATCTTTAAATATATAGGCTAGAGGGAGTTCTAAAGTAGAACCATAATTAGGAAAAGCATAGATACCGTTTAAATATGTTGTAGCTTGATAGATATAGGTATAATCATCTTGATTAACATTAGACATATTAACGAAATATAAGTCGCAGTGTTTATTTAAGGCATATAATGAGAAATTTTCTTTAGCTCTATTGCATTCGTAGCAATCATCAATTGCGAATAAACACACTAATGTTTCCTTATCATCCACTACTTTTTGATATAATTCTTGTCCATTTAATTCAATAAATTGTCCGTTTTCTTTATATGGAATAACAATATTAAAATTAGAGGAATTATTACATCCACATAAAATTAATGGGAATAGTAAAAATAATAATTTATTTGTCTTCATTGAATAAAAAATCATTTCCTTTAATTTCTTCTTGAGTGGCTAGGCCTTCAAAATTTTGTTGTTTTAAAACTTCATAAGCAATTAGACAAACGCAATTACTTAAATTTAAACTTCTAGCGTCAGCGACCATAGGAATGCGCATGAGTCTATCTTCATGAGCGCGTAAAATATCATGTGGTATTCCTGTTGATTCACGGCCAAACATCAAATAATAATCAATACAAGGATCTTTAAAATTAAAGGAAGAATATACACGATTAGAATATCTAGTCACATAATACATATTAGGTGATGGATTTTTCCTTAAAAATTCTTCATATGAATCATAATAATTAACAATGAGTCTATCTAAATAATCCATGCCCGCTCGTTTGAGTGATTTCTCATCGATACTAAAATTAATAGGGCCAATAATATGAAGTATAGCCTTAATAGCCACACATGTTCTCATGATATTACCAGTGTTCATCGGTTTTTCTGGTTGATATAAAACAATATGTATCATGGCAATATTATGCTACTTTTTGCTTTTTATTAAAATAAAAAATGTTAAGATTGAGATATGAGCAACGAAAAAGAAGCCAAGGAACTATTCTATAAATTAACAGAAAGAAATATTAAATCTTGTAGTCAATTACAAAGCGGTACCACTAGTGATGTTTTTTTAATCAACGATGCCTATGTTTTAAAAATTAATAAAGGGTTTAGACAACCATTTTTAGATTTGGATAACGAATACAATATATTGGCGCAATTAAGCAATAATAAGAATATAGAAAAGGCAATCTATTTCGATTACGAAAAACCATATAGATTAACCAAGTTTGTACATGGGGCTAGAGCCGTTAATAACACTTATAGTGATTATCAAATTATCTTAACCGCAAAAGCTTTAAAAAAATTGCATAGAACACAAGATATAGCATGCAATTTATTTGAACCATTTATTAGATTAGATGAATACAAAAAACAAGCTAAAAAGAAATTAGACCAACATTATGAAAAGAAAATATTATCTCGGGTTAAAGAATTATATGAAGATGAGAAATTAGCCTTATGTCATAATGATTTAGTAAGAGGGAATCTACTATTTAAGTTTGATTCTTTAGTTCTTATTGATTTTGAATTTGCGGGTAAAAATATTATCTATTTCGACTTGGCAAGTTTTATATCTGAAAACAATTTAAATGAGACACAGAGCCAATTATTTTTAAAAACATATTTTGGGGCTAATCTAAACAAGAAAAAAGAAAAGAATGTCCGACTCATGATTGAATTCAATGACATTCTTTGGTATTACTGGTCTTTAATGATGTTTAATAATACATCTAATGATATTTTTGAAGATATCGCTGATGAGAAATTATTAAGAATTAAGAAGCATCAAGAAGATAAATTATTTTAATTATTTTCTAGCGTTTCTTTCCGCTTCAATTTTTGGAGCGATTTTATTGTGATAATCGTGTAAACAATTTTTAATTACTTCGATAGCCTTTTCTCTACCTAACATTTCATCAATAGATGTGGATTTTCCTTCTAGAGTTTTATATACAGCGAAGAAGTGTTTAATTTCATCCATAATATGTTTAGGTACTTCATTAATATCGTTATAACAATTATAAAATGGATCATCTTCAGCCACTGCGATGATTTTTTCATCGGGTAATCCATTATCTGTCATAATTAAAACGCCAATAGGTTTGGCTCGAACAAAAGCCATAGGAATAATATCTTCACTGCAAAGCACTAATACATCTAATGGGTCATAATCTCTAGCAAATGTCAGAGGTATAAAACCATAATTTTGGGGATAGTGAGTAGAAGTAAATAAAACTCTATCCAAGATTAGATGACCAGTGTGCTTATCTAATTCATATTTATTTTTACTTCCTTTAGAAATTTCAATTAAAGCCAGGAAGTGTTCTGGTGTGATTCTAGATTTTTCAACGTCGTGCCAACAATGCATATGAATTTCTCCTATTATTATAATAACAAATATTACAACAACATTTTTTAAAAAAGTAGTTTTATTTATTAAATAAATGACTATACTATTTCATATGATTAAAATTAAGCGATTAGGATTATCTTTTTTGTTACTAGCTTCTCTTGTATTAACGGGTTGTGAGGTGAACTCCAACGCTATAAAGGTAGAAAGAAATATTGACTACCTCTTAATGCAAGAAGATGAAAGCGCATCACCTATTACCATATATGGTGATGAATTTCTTAAATTTAGAGAAAATAAGATGGATTTTGCATTGTTTTTTTATTCTGATAGCTGTTCTCATTGTACTAACT
>CAJOOD010000097.1 GCA_905236085.1 uncultured Bacilli bacterium | reverse complement strand
TGACGGATATAAAGCATAGTTTGCCTTAGCAATATGTTAAGAATTGAAAATCAATAATTTATTATTTATTCTCATATCTTTATGAGCAGTTATTAAAGCCTACAAAATATGAAAAAAACGAGATAATTTCAGATATCATCTCGTTATATTTTGTCTGGTCGGAACGATGCGATTCGAACGCACGACCCCTACCACCCCAAGGTAGTGCACTACCAAGCTGTGCTACGTCCCGATAAAGGTATTATAATCTTTTATTTTTGATTTGTAAGCAATTAACTAGTTAAGGCAAATAAACTTTGATATAATCATGGCTATGGATAAGAAAGTAATTGAAATAAAAGGCGCTAGAGAAAATAACCTTAAAGATATAAATTTAACCTTACCAAAGGATTCATTAATCGTGTTTTCAGGATTATCTGGTTCAGGTAAGACAACCTTAGCCTTTGATACCATCTTCGCCGAAGGGCAAAGAAGATATGTAGAATCATTATCCAGCTACGCTAGACAGTTCTTAGGAAATCTAGAAAAGCCAGATGTAGACTCAATTGATGGACTATCTCCATCTATATCTATCGATCAAAAGGGTAGTTCACATAATCCTCGTTCAACAGTGGGAACTGTAACAGAAATATATGATTATTTAAGATTATTATATGCAAGAATTGGTATTCCATATTGTCCTAATCATAATATACCAATTGTCTCATTCGCGCCCTCTAAGATGGTAGACATCATCTTATCTTATCCAGTCGGTAGCCGTATACAATTATTATCACCAATAGTTCGCGCGGAAAAGGGTACTCATAAAGATACCTTGGACTTAATTAAACAAAATGGTTTTACTCGTCTACGCGTGGATAATGAATTCTTATTAATCGATGAAATTAAAGAATTAGATAAGAATAAGAAACATGATATCGATATCGTTATCGATAGAATTATTATTAAAGATAATATCGATGAGATTAAATCTCGTGTATTTGATTCAGTGGAATTAGCCCTAGATTGGTCTCATGGTTATTTAAATATCTATTTAGACGGGGAAGAAAGATTATTATCTCAACATCATACCTGTCCTAAATGTGGATTCTCTGTGCCAAAATTAGAACCAAGATTATTCTCCTTTAACGCTCCTATGGGATTTTGTAGCGATTGTAAAGGATTAGGTATAAAAAGAGAGGCTGATGAAAGATTATTAGTCTCTAGACCTGACTTATCTATTAATGATGGGGCAGTGGATTATTATAAATGGATTGTTGGCAAACAAAATCTTGATTGGCAAGAATTTGCCTTCTTATGTAAGACATATGATATTCCTTTAGATGTGCCTTATAAGGATTTATCGCGTGAAAAGAAAGATATCATCTTATATGGTTCTAAAGATGTCTTAGATTACACTCTTACTTCCGCGAGCGGTAGAAAGAATCATCACTATGAAAGAATTGAAGGTCTTAAGAATAGAATTGATAGATTATATAATGATACCTCTTCAGAGATGATGAGAGGTTATTATGAAAAATATATGTCTGATAAGATATGTACATCTTGTCATGGAGCGAGATTAAACAAAGAAGCCCTCGCGGTGAAAATAGATAATAAATCCATCTATGATGTCTGCTTGATGTCTTTATTAGATTTAAATAAATGGATTGATGAATTAAATGATAAATTAAATCCTACCGAAAAAGAAATAGGAGCCCTAGTCTTAAAAGAAATTAAGAATAGAACTGATTTCTTATGTGAAGTAGGGCTAGAATATCTCACATTAGCTAGATATTCTATGACTTTATCTGGTGGAGAGTCTCAACGTATTAGATTAGCCACTCAAATAGGATCAAAATTATCTGGAGTATTATATGTCTTAGATGAACCATCTATTGGTCTACATCAAAGAGATAACGCTAAATTGATACACGCTTTAAAAGAGATGCGAGATTTAGGTAACACTCTTATTGTCGTTGAACACGACGAAGAGACGATCTTAGAATCTGATTATGTCGTAGATATCGGTCCAGGGGCCGGTGTTCATGGGGGTGAAGTGGTCTATAACGGCACTCCTGAGGGATTAAAAGAATGTCCTAATTCCATCACTGGACAATATTTAAGCCAGAAGAAATATATTCCAATTCCTAAGAATAGAATTACTAAATTCGATAAATATATCGAGATTAAGGGTGTTAATTGTAACAATTTAAAAAATGTGAATGTTAAATTCCCATTAGGGGGATTTATCGTAGTAACTGGTGTTTCTGGCTCTGGTAAATCATCATTAGTTAACCAGACTCTATATCTCCATTTAAAAGAATTATTATATAAAGTTAGAGATATCGATATGGGGGAAGTTAAATCCATATCTGGTCTAGATAATATTGATAAAGTGATTAATGTATCACAAGAACCAATAGGTAGAACGCCTAGAAGTAATCCTGCCACCTATGTTAAAGCTTTTGATGATATTAGAGATTTATTCGCTAATACGATAGAAGCCAAGGCTAGAGGCTATGATAAAGGAAGATTCTCCTTTAATGTTCCAGGAGGGAGATGTGAACACTGCGAAGGAGCAGGTGTGACACGTATTCCAATGAATTTCTTACCAGATGTCTATGTTAGATGTGAGATGTGTGATGGTAAGAGATATAATGATGAAACATTAATGGTCACCTATAAGGGAAAGAATATCTATGAAGTATTAGATATGACTGTTGAAGATGCTTTAAAATTCTTTGAAAATGTCCCAGGATTAAAAAGAAAAATACAAACCTTATATGATGTCGGGCTAGGTTATATTAAATTAGGACAACCGGCGACTACTTTATCAGGTGGGGAAGCTCAAAGAGTGAAATTGGCTCTAGAACTACAAAAAAGGCCAACCGGTAAGACATTATATATTCTTGATGAGCCGACCACTGGTCTTCATAGCGATGATATCTATCGCTTAATTAAGGTATTAAAAAGAATTGTTAATCACGGTGATACCGTATTGATTATTGAACATAATCTAGACGTCATTAAGGTCGCTGATTATATCATCGATTTAGGTCCAGAAGGTGGAGATGGTGGAGGCAAGATTGTCGCCACTGGAACACCAGAAGAAGTAGCAAAATGTCCAAAATCATACACAGGAGCCTTTTTAAAAGATATACTTAAAGATGGGAAATATGAATAAATGAACGCAGTTGGTATTGTTTTATCTATTATTGGCGCTTTAGCCTTACTCTTCAGCGGGGTCTTATTAGTTAAGAAAGTTAGACCTCTAGCTAAAGCTTTGGCCTTAGAAGCCTATGATTTAAAAAAAGAAAGAAAAGATATTCTTATTAGAATAGGATTGATTACTTTATCTTCTATATTATTATTTATCGGCCTAGGGGTGATGAATAATTATAATTTAGATGTCGGAGAATATTTTAAAATCGTCTTTGGTTCGATGATATTTTCCTCTAATTTGGCGATTGGGTATGCTAGCTTTAGGCTACATTATTATCAGAAACAATTAGATAAAAAGATAGATAGAATCTTATATATTTGTTGGATTATATCTATGCCTATTGCAGTGTTTTCTTTATTTTTATTAATAGAGGGCTATTCCGCGCATTGGGGATATCCTTTATATAACGGTATTTCCTTTACTCAAGGTCTAGTTAATCCTTCTACTGGTAAACCTAATATTGCTTGGTACGCTCTTTGTATCGTTTCAGGAGCGGTATTGGTCTATTTCATGTGTGATCATTTCGCTTATAAAAAGTGGGGTAAACATGGATTATTAGAATCAACTTTCTTCGTGGCTTTTCCTTCTGGTATTATTGGGGCAAGAATATTCTATGTTATCGGTAACTGGAATTTAGAATTTGCTAATCAACCATTCTGGAAAGTATTTGCCATATGGGAAGGTGGATTAACCATCTTAGGTGGTGCGGTAGTGGGCATTATCGCTGGAGCCTTATGGTTTAAACATGTCAATAAGAATCTATCTGTTGGAGAAGCGGCCAATTTCATCGTTCCCACTATTTTAGTAGCCCAAGCCATTGGCAGATGGGGTAATTTCTTTAACTGTGAAGTGCATGGCATTGAACAAAGCGTTGAATATTGGATGTGGTTACCTAATTTTATCAGGTCTAATGCATCATATTCTTCTACGCAAGGCTTTGCTAGTGAAGGTAATATCTTTGTCCCATTATTCCTCATCGAAGGCATTGTTAATTTAATTGGCTTTATCATATTAGAAGTGGGAGGTAATCGTTTGTTCCATAGACATGTTAGACCTCTAGATTTATGCTTTGCTTATATTTCTTGGTATGGAGCGACAAGAACATTTATGGAACCATTAAGAGATACCTCATTTAATATGGGTTCTAATGGGGGATGGTCGTGGTATTGGTCTATCATCTTTATCGCCGCGGGTATATTAGGTATTGTTATCAATCATCTATTTAGATCGATATATTATCAAAAGAAGGGCTTATTAGCCCCAATTGAAGATAAGAAGAGATATATCAATCACTCTATTATTGCTTTAAGTGTTATCTTGATTGTAGCTCTAGCCTTATTTATTCCTGGATTAATTATGTTTATTAATAACACAATACCAGAGGGAACCTCTGTTATAACCTTAGTTCCTAGAAATATTGGATTGATATTGTTTGTTTGTGGTTTAGGTGTATTATCTTTAATCGCCTTACCTATTTATAGAATCATTAGAGCGGGGAATAAGATATGATTTATCATGATGTAATAATTGTTGGTGCCGGTCCTGGCGGTATTAAAGCCGCATTAGAGCTTAAAAAGAATGATATAGATTTTATTATCATGGATTATGGCGCACCTGGAGGTAAGATTAATATCGCTCCTAGAGTGGATAATTATTTAGAATATCCTAAGATTTCTGGTCCAGATTTAGCCATGAATTTATTTATGAAATTGATGGATAATGATATCTCTATTGTCGGTGAGAAAATATTATCTATTTCTAAAGAAGATGATAAATTTATCGTTAAATCTGATTATAATCTTTATCAATCTAAGGTGGTTTTATTAGCCTCAGGTTGTCAAGAAAAGGAATTAAATCTTCCTAATGAGAAGGAGATGTTTGCTCATGGCCTCTCTTATTGCGCTTTATGTGATGGACATTTCTTTAAAAATCAAGATGTCGCGGTGATTGGTGGCGGTAACGCTGCATTTACTGAGGCCGCTTATCTTGCCAGCATATGTAAAAGAGTATATCTCATCCATAGAAGGAAAGAATATCGCGCGGTGCCTAAGAAAATTAATGATCTGAAGGCTTTTGATAATGTCACTTATCTAACTCCATATATCTGTATTTCAATTAATGGGAAAGATAAATTAGAATCTATCACTATTAAAAATGTCGAAACTAATGAGCTAGAAGAACTTAAGATTAACGGTTTATTCCCACTTATTGGACAAAATCCTAACACTGATTTTATCGATATTGATAATGTTATTGATTCTTATCGCTTTGTGCCTGTTGATGAGAATATGATGTCTTCTTGTAAGGGATTATTCGCTATCGGGGATGTCTTACCAAGAGTGGTGAAGCAGATATTCCTCGCCGAGAAAGATGCCTTAAAAGCGGTGGAATCTATTAAAGAATATTTAAATGAGAACTAAGAATTCTTTTTCTAAACAAGTTAAAGAGGAGATATGTGAGATATCTGATCGCCCTCTTCATCAGATTAAAGCCCTTTTATCCGCCTATATCAGGATTAATGGTTCTTTTCAAATATCTAATAAGGAAACTTATTTAATATTAGAGACAGAGAATGGGAAGATTGCTAAATATATTTATTCTTTAATTAAGAATACTTTTCATCCGGAATTACATGTCGAATATATCAAGAATAAGAAATTAAATAAGACCACCTTATATCGTCTTAGAATATCTTCCTTGGTGGATGAGATTATTGATACTTTAGATATATCTTATCTAGAGGGTAAGATATCTAAAAATATCGTCTATGATGATGAGACTATCGCTTCATATCTTTCTGGTGCTTTTCTAGCTTCTGGCTCAGTTAATTCACCATCCACGAGTAATTATCATCTCGAATTATCGCTTAATAATGAAAATTATGCCAAGTGGTTAGGACACTTATTTGCTAGATATAAGAATTCTGATTTTGAACCCAAAGTGGTGGAAAGAAGAGATAAATACATCTTATATTTAAAAAAGAGTGATAGAATCGCTGATTTCTTAATCATGGTCGGCGCGGTTAATTCTTGCATCGAATTTGAAAATGTTAGAGTGGACCGTGATTTTATGAATAATGCCAATCGCTTATCTAATTTTGATACGGCGAATATGGAAAGAACGCTTAAGGTATCTAAAGAGCAGATTAAATGGATCACATATATCGATGAGAAATTAGGTATTAGCAATATCCCTAATTCTAATGTTCGTTTAGCGTGTAAATATCGATTAGAGAATGAATCATATTCGATAAACGATATCGCTAAATTGATGTCTAAGGAATTAGATAAGGAGATAAGTAAATCCGCGGTGGTGAGATTATTTAAGAAGATTGAGAATCTCTACACTAAATTGCTTCTCTCTAAGTAGTAAATATTTTCTCCATGTTAATTTATGAGCGTTTTATGTCGTAGAAAACGCTTTTTTCTTGAAATGGGCGTATAACATTAGTTATACTAATATCGCAGTTAATAAGGAGGACATTATAAATGTCAGTAAAAGTTGCAATTAACGGATTTGGACGTATTGGAAGATTAGCTTTCAGACAAATGTTTGGCGCTGAAGGTTATGAAGTAGTCGCGATTAATGACTTAACCAGCCCAAAAATGTTAGCCAATTTATTAAAATATGACACCGCTCAAAAAGGTTATTGTGGTGTCATCGGAGAAAACTTACACACAGTTACCTCCAAAGAACCAGTTTTAGCAGAAGATGGTAAGACCGTTCTAACTCCAGGTTCCATCACTGTCGATGGTAAAGAAATCACCATCTATGCTCAACCAAAAGCCGAATTATTACCATGGGCGGATTTAGGTGTTGATGTCGTATTAGAATGTACAGGTTTCTACTGTTCTAAAGAAAAATCCTTAGCCCACGTCAAAGCTGGCGCTAAAAAGGTTGTTATTTCCGCTCCTGCAGGAGAAGATTTACCAACTATCGTCTTTGGTGTTAACGAAAAGACCTTAAAGGCTGATGATCAAGTCATCTCTGCCGCATCTTGTACCACCAACTGCTTAGCCCCAATGGCCAAAGCATTAAATGATGCATTCCCAATTCAATCTGGTATCATGACCACTGTTCACGCTTATACAGGTGACCAAATGATTCTTGATGGTCCACATAGAAAAGGTGATTTAAGAAGAGCAAGAGCAGGCGCTGCTAATATCGTTCCTAACAGCACTGGTGCCGCTAAAGCTATCGGTTTAGTCATTCCTGAATTAAATGGCAAATTAATCGGTTCCGCTCAACGTGTTCCAGTTCCAACTGGTTCTACCACATTATTAGTCGCTGTTGTTAAAGGCGAAGATGTCACCGCTGAAAAAGTTAATGCCGCGATGAAAGCTCAAGCCAGCCCATCCTTTGGTTATACTGAAGAACAATTAGTCTCTTCTGATGTCATCGGTATGAGATTTGGTTCCTTATTTGATGCCACTCAAACCATGGTTGCTAAAATTGAAGAAGGTTTATATCAAGTCCAAGTCGTTGCTTGGTATGATAATGAAAAT
>CAJOOD010000096.1 GCA_905236085.1 uncultured Bacilli bacterium | reverse complement strand
TGTAACATGGTGTTCAAATATTTTGAACTTCCAAGCGAAATCCAACCAGGCGATAGATTCTTAATTTATGTTAGAGATGGCAAAACGGAAAATTATGGTGGCTTCACCTTTGGCGATGTTCATATTAATCAAACTTTAGAAGATGTCGCGAAAAGTTTCTCTGCACACAAAACACAGATGAAACTCAATGAATACATGTCTGACTGGACAAGAAATGCTAATGAATATGTTTTGAATTATTATGCTACAGATGACTACTACGCTACTGTTAGAGCAGCGGAAGCTGATTTGACAAGCGTTGATGACGATTTTGAAATAAATAATAGATTGTCTAAATGGGCATACGATTCACAAAATTCCACATATGAAAATGGCGATTTAGCAGTTATTGATTATAGTGGAATTTATGGCGATAAAGAGTATAAGTGGGGTGGCTATTTTTATGAAAACGATGGTCTCATGCCACTTAATAAAACGGGCAACAAATATCTAACTGGCGAACCAAATGATGTTGATTGCAATAACTGTGGTTTACCAGAATCCGCAAAATATCGCTTAATTTCTCCAGAATTCACTTTATCTGGAACCGGTTTAATTTCCGCTAAAATAGGTGGTCATTATACAGCATTACAATTATTAGATAGCAATTATAATGTGATTGCTACCACTGGCGATAGTAACCCATCTTTCCTAGATGCTAATATGTCAAATATCGCTGATAGTGGAGCGAGACAATGCACAATGGTTAGAACATATTTAGACTGCCGAGAATACCTCGGTCAAAGAGTCCACGTTGCTCTAGCAGATACTCAAACAGGTGGTGGTTGGAACCTCTCTTATTTTGATGAAATTGTTACAAAATATACATCTCTTCCAAATTTGAAAATTGATTATTTTACACAAACATCATCCAAATCAGATAACAAATATAACGGGTATATTTTGGATAAATATATTTACGATGCGGAAAAAGCATACAATAGTGCTTTAAAAGAAGCCTATGATTTCTTACAAACTTATTTCTCTACTCTTCGTATTCCTGCTTATAAGTTTGATTATGCTTACGCAACAGAAGATGCAAAAGATGATATCTATCTCGCTTATCTTTCTTTAAGTGATGGTGCTAAAGAAATCGTTAATTCTTCCGATGATTTACAAGTCCTTGAAGAGGATAACGAATTTAATGCTGATTGGTGGTTTAATACTTTTGTTCAACCATCACAAACAATTTCGATTTTTGTTCCTGATGATTTAATAGCGGATGTACGCACTGTTTCTTTTGCCGCCAATGGTGGGACAGGTGAAATGGCATCAGTTCTCAAACTTGAAGGCAAAACATATATCCTTCCATCATGCACCTTTGGTGCTCCTGAAGGTCATGAATTTGCTGGCTGGGTCGTTGGTGAAGACACAACCATTAGAGAAGCTGGTTATGAATTAACTATCGCAGGAGATGTGACAATTACCGCACAATGGAGTTTGTTAAGATTCGCTGTTACATATGCCGCTAACGGTGGTGAGGGTGATAATTACATCGTTAATGATGTTGAATATGGTAGTGAACATAGCATCCTTGCCTTAGCTGATACAGGTATCACTGCTCCTGAAGGCAAGAAATTTGTTGAATGGAACACTGCTGAAGATGGCACAGGTGAAACAATTGATGTTTCATTCGAAGTAACTGAAGATGTCACTTTCTACGCTATTTGGGAAGATGCCGCTCAAACAAAAATTGAAGCTTTAAATACTAGATCGTTGTTGTCATATAGTTATACTGGCAACGCAGAAGATGGTTTTGCATATTCTGATGTCAAAATTAGATTCGGTGGCTTTATAACTAAATCTTTATGGGATGAATTAAATGAAGAATCAACTATTTTAAGCTATGGTGTGATGATTTCTCTTGCCACAACTGAAGTAGAAGGTTTCATTGGTTCTGATACATTTAAAGATCGTTACGTTTCCGCTTTAGCAGAAGCCGATAGCGTTGATGCCGCTATTAGTGCTGTTTGTGATGGTAGCAAAATCAAGAATTTTGAATTTGAAGTATCTGATTTACCATTCTTATATGAAGCAACACAATATGATGTTGATGAAGACACATATGCTTGGAATCTAGTTCAAAAAGTAAATGCTTCAACAAGTTTACAAAGAACATATGTTGCTATTGCTTATATTAAAACAAGTGCGGGTGTTGTTTTCCTAAATGAATCTAGAGTATCACCAAAGAGTCTTGCGCAAAGCATGTTATCAAGTGATGACTATAGCGATGATTCATTAGGCGGATCACTCAAATATCTAGCTGAATTAAATTAAGGAGGGCAAAACAATGAAAAACAAATTTGAAATCCCACAATTAGAAATAGTGTATTTTGAAGGTGACCTCGCTACAGATTTTGATCTTATGTCCACTTCTGGCCCAGAAGGAGATAAAAGCGAAAACGAAGACTGGTAATTATAGCATTTCTTAGCTAGTTAATTTATAATTAAAGCCGGGATTTCTCGGCTTTTTAAGGAGATAATCTATGATTCTTTCAATTGGTGAAATTCTTGTTGATATCTTTCAAGAAGGTGATAAAAAAACCGTTTTCCCTGGTGGCGCACCTTTTAATGTTGCTTCTAATATTGAGCATTATGGTGGTAAGGTATCTTTTTATGGTGCAGTCGGGGATGATGAATACGGACATTTCTTAAGCGATTTCGCACAAAAGAAAATCCCTTCTTCTTTTATTAAGATATATAAAGATCATCATACGACTGAAGCAATTGTGACTTTAGACAACGGGGAAAGATCTTTTAAATTTAATAGAGATAATGGTAGCGATTATCTTTTAGATATAAATGATCTATCTACTTTTAATTTAAATGAATTTAACATTATCCATCTCGGCTCTTTAATGCTCTCTTATCAAGAAGGAAAAGATTTCTTCTATCAAACTTCTAAACTCATTCATGAAAAGTCACATTCCTTAATCTCTTTTGACATTAATTATCGCGAGGACATCTTTAAAGATGAAGCTGAAGCACAAGATACATTCTTAAAGGCCCTAAAAGAGGCCGATATCGTGAAATTTACTTTAGAAGAACTAGAATTATTATCAAAACAAAAAGATGTCTTAAAAGGGCTAAAATCATTATTAAATGATAAGCAAGTTGCCGTCGTCACTTTAGGCAAAGATGGTTCAATCTTTTATCATAAAGATAAATTCATTAAAGTTTCTTCTTATCCTTTAAAACCATTTGATACGACCGGAGCGGGGGACGCTTTCTATTCTTATTTTCTTTATTATTTAGATAAAGGTTTAGATTTAAATAATGATGAAGAAATTAAGACCGCATTAAGAAGGGCCAACATCGCGGGGGCATTAGCTACGCAGAAAAAAGGCGCTATTGATATCGTACCAAGCAATGATGAGATTGATAACTTTTTAAAGAAAATGAATATATAAATATATCTTTGA
>CAJOOD010000095.1 GCA_905236085.1 uncultured Bacilli bacterium | reverse complement strand
TACTGGAATAAATCGTAATTATCTCCAATCTTTAGTTTATAATCCTTTCTTAGAGAATCAATTATCATTAGAAAATATTAATAAACTGTCTTTGATTTTAAACACCGATAAGATATTTTTCCTGAAGAGTAATTTCGTTGGATATTATTCTTCCTTATGGCAATATGATAAATTTCTTTCTCTATTTATCGATAATCTAAGCACTCTTTTTAATTTTAATCGTGATAATGTTTATTTTGATTATCGCGGTGATAAAAAAGCACCTCTAAAAGATAATAAATACATTTATTTAACTCCAGAGGCTGCTTATATTTATCATTTAAATAAATTAGATAAAAAGATTCCTAATTATCTTTTTGATTATCTTTTATCCATTACAGTCAAGCAATATAAAGACTACTGTTTTAATAGCCATTTAGCGTTCTGCTAAGATGATATAAAAAGACTTCATTTAAAATTTTCTTATATATTCTTTGAACTATGCCTTGCTTTTAAATATGCAAAAAGCCAATATTCTTAGCAATATGTGTTTTACTATCTAAAACGGCTACTATCCTACTTATGAGAAAAATTAATAGTGATACGATCAGGATTAATATCTTCGATAACGAAACTATATTCTAATTCATCACCGTTATAGAATTTAAAATTCTGATAATTATTAATACCAAAACTATCCCCTCTTTTAAATAATGAAGCATTAGAGGCACATGAACCATCTAATAAAGCATTTTCATCATCCGCGGGTAATAAAGCAATTAATGGATGAGATGAATTATTATTATCAAAAGCAAAATCAAGACAATATCTATTTAAGGAAGTCTTACGATAATTATCTAATTTGTTCTGATAATCCTCATCATCTAGCATAGCAATAATAGAGGACAATCCCTTGTTTTTAAAATACGCTAGACGGGAATCAACATGATAAACCTTTAAGCCATATTGATTATATAATTTGCCAGTACGGGAATTATGATAAGCATCATTATAAGTAAAAGATAATCTATCATCTTTCTCATTAATTGATATCGGAGCGAAATATTCTAATAATAAATATTCATCATATGGAGTGTTGTTATAACTATTCGTGGGAATTAATATCACATCACCGCTTAATATCGATGGTCTAATAGATATATTGCCACTTCCAGATACCACCTTAGGAGTGCTCCAATTGAGTAACATCTTAGAATAGGCATTATGATCACCGAGATTATAATCCATCATATCTAGATAGCCTAATGGCTGATAAGAATTATTAGAATAATAATCCACTAAACCGAATAGATGACCTGATTCATGAACATAGACATGAGTATCGACATAATTATTATTAGGATATAAGAAATTATAAGAAGCCCAAGCATAAGTTGAGACATATTTATTACCTTCGATATTATTGACATATATCTTGCCTTGACCATCGAGGAAATTAATGCCTTCATTCTTATTCATATGGTCGACATAAGCCCAATATAAAGAATCTGTAGAATTATCAAATGGATGATCATAGACGATAAATACGGAGTCGATATAGCCATCTTTATCATTATCGTATAAAGATATATCGTCATGATTTTCTTGATACCACTCCACCGCCCTACTAGCCGCATATCTAGATGAGGATGTACGAGAATTAATATTATTCCTTAATTCCGTAGATGATAAATCTATATTATAAAAATCAGATACCGTTCCTTTTAATTTTAAATGACCATAAGAAGCAATATCAAAATATTGCCCAACGGAATAAAAATTATTTTTACTCTCATCTCCAAAGAAGGCATTGTTAATTAATATCTTCTTTTCATCTTGATTGGTTTTATCGCTATCGGTAAAAGAGACAGGAATAACGAGTAAATGTTGTTCTCCAGTTGATGGAGCGTTTAAATATGTTCTACCATTATTCGTAGAGCTATATAAATCACGGAAATCATTAATATATCCCCTACTTTCATCATATTCTTCATATTCTAAAGGTGAATATTCTTTTAATTGATAATAATTATCTTCATTGATATCAATCTTATTATTTAATTCAATACATGAATAATCATATGGAACAAAGGCTAAAGATGTGGCTTTATTAGATACACATCCACTTAATAGGACAATTAAAGATAAGGAAATAATTAATTTCTTATTCATAACATTAAAATATTAGCACTTTAGAAAAAAAGAAGCGAGATTTACTCGCTTCTTGATAATTTTATATTAGATTTCTTTAATAACAATATCAGCGTTATAAGCACCATTTTCATCTTGATAGATGCGATCCACTTTGACATCCCAACCTAATTGATAGGTGTTACCAAATGAATCATCAGGTAATCTGGTATTCATCTTATAATCTTTTAATTCATCGCCTTCATGGAATAATGAACTATTAGTGGCGATGCTCTTAGAATTGGCTTTGCCATTAGGTAATATCAATTCTAAGAAAGCATTATTATTAGGAGATTCTGTTGTGGTATTGCTATGGGCTAAGAAGACATAACGTGATTCATCAGCGAGTTTAATATTCTTGGTATAGCTTAAGAATGTACCGCTTTGGAAGACCCCTAATCTTACATCAGCGTGTAAGAATTTAACGCCTGGTTCAGAATATACAGTTGGATATTCACCACCCAAATATGGATATGTAGCGTCATTATAATATAATCCTTCTGGAGTATCAAATTCCACCATGAAATATTCATCACATAAGGAATAAGAATTTTCTGTCCAATTGGCTTCCCTAATTGGCAACAATATAGCGTCACCAGTTAATTGGAATGATCTTAATGTTATTTTGGAATTACCAGTAACAACATATGGAGAAATCCAATTATATAAAGCTTTAGATACAGCATTATGATCACCGACATTGTAGTCCATCATATCCACCGCACCTAGAGGTTTAGAACCTGTATAAGCGGTATCATAGTAGTCTGGTAAGCCTAATACATGACCGAATTCATGACACCAAGTATGAACATCGAATTTAGCTTCATTATTCTTTTCTTGCTCTGTGGTCCATTCGTGATAAACCAAATTGCCAGAGGCATTTTCAGCGTAGTAGCCATTTTCAAACATGAACCAGAAACTACCCCACATATATCTAGAGATATTAGGATTAGTGACATCTCCACCACTGGAACCTCTTTGAGTGACATAAGCCCAGAAGACTTTATCAGAGTTACCATTAACTCTCATTGGAGGGGTATAAACAAATAATGTAGCATCGATAAATCCATCATCATTCGCATCTAAATCTTCATCTAATTGATTTAATATTTTCTTACCACCACCATAAACGTAATAATCATTAACGGAATTAATGATATCAGAGACACTGCCTAAGGCATATTGTTGTTTAACGGTTCTATTAACGGTCCACCAATCAGCGACATAACCGGTAATATTACATTTACCATAAGAGGATTCATTATAAAATGAAGCTAGAGATTCCCATTGATTTCTAGAACCTTTATGAGTATTATCTTCGCCAAACATGACTTCCTTAATAGCCTCTCTTGAACCTTCTCTACCTAATGGTAAATTATCCGCAGAATAAGTATCATCTTCTTCGGTAACAAATTCTACAGGTACCACTAAAACTCTAACATCACCAGCTTGATTAGCTTCACAATCATAAACATAGGCTGTTCTAGCTTTGTTATATGTTAAAGTAGCTTTAGATTGATCCATTACATAATAATTATTAGAAGTTGATCCTCCACATGATGTTGCGCAGATGGCTAACAATGATAAGATGGAGGCGGAAATTTTATTTTTCATATAACAATTTTGCTCCTTTCAATAAATTGAAATATTTATGTTTAATAAGATACAACTAATATGAATATATGTCAAACAATCTATCCAAAATAAAAGCGCCGAACAAGTCGACGCTTATATGCAATATTATTAGATATTATGCAAGAACGTATGTCACGATTTCTGCGCCCATTTTATCTCCAGCCCAAGCAGAATCATCATAATTGATTTTATACATTCCTGCTTCAGTGATAGAAACGACGATATCAATGGTTTGTTTAGGATCTTCACCTTGTTCGAAAGCAAAGATAACGCCTTTGATATTTTCACCTTCTTTTAAGGTATAGGTATAAGAATATAAATGATCATCTTCCTTAGTCATGATTGCTTCGCCCCAAGTATCTAAGTCTCCACTATCACCCCAAGCGTGTAAGAAGTAACCGCTACCGGCGGGATTCCATACAGTATCTAATGTTGTGGTATCAACAAAGAATTTAACATCAAATGTTTCTACTACTGGTGCTTCATAGCCTGTTAACCAAGTATCATAACCTAGAACACCATCATTATCATAAACTTTTAAGTAGAGTTCTAAATCTGCACCAGAAGTTAAGACTTCTAAATAATCTTTTTCTAAATCAAATTTAAGGTTATTACCTTCTCCGGAAGCACCTGGAAGAATAACTTCATCGTC
>CAJOOD010000094.1 GCA_905236085.1 uncultured Bacilli bacterium | reverse complement strand
TTATCAATATAATAGCAGTGTTCTTTTCTTAAAGATAAAAAGTCATCACTAGAAATATTAATGGGTTCTAATGATTTTTGATATATATCTATCAACTCGTAATATTTATTTGAGCCAACAAAAGAAGGATTAGAAATGTAATTATTGTAGGTTTTATCACTAAGACCTGATAAAACACAAAAATCCTTTTTTGAATAACCATTAATAATTCTAATTTTTTCCAAATCAATCATATCCATTACCTAAGCCTATATTATGAATTAATCCGGAATTTTGCATTTTCAATTCGGAATTTGCAATTAAAAAATCGGAATTATTAAATCTATTTACCTGTGAAATAACGCGATTTAAAATAAATGCAGGTATTTAGGAGGAGACGTGTATGTATTTTACAATAAGTTTGCAAGGCAATGTTTCCCAAGGCGGAAATCCTCAAACATCACTTGGTAATGGCATCTATTTTGATAGAAATGGGAGCATCGTTTTAGATTTAGATTCTGGCCATTTATCGTATTATGATTATGATGATGATTACTACTGCCGAAATAAGATAAAATTTATCGGTAACACTTTTGTTTGTTATTACGATGATGACTACGGTAGTTATATCGCTGGTAAGGTAAAAAGTATCGGTAATTTATTTTTTGATTATTACGATGATGACTGTGATAGCTGCATGGTTGGAAAAATTAAATATGTTGGTAATATTTTTATCTCCTATTTTGATAACGACTATGATAGTTACTTAAGAGGTAAAGTAAGATCAATAGGCGATTATTATTTCAATTACGATTATTAATAAATCTTAAACGGCAACATTAGCAATCCAGTTTAATAAAGCATTTAGAGGGAATCATGACCAGCAATGGTCATTTCTTTTTGTTTTTTATCAGATAATATTTTCTTATCAGACAAACCTTTTCAATTTCGCACATACAATATAAATAATAAGACGTATGTGTGTCACGTATAAGCGTTGCATACGTATACGCATGAGATAAAGTAAAAAATAAGAACCAAATGAAGCAATAAAAACCCAAAAAATTAGAAAATAACAAAAAATATTAAATTTTTTAAAAAAAGTATCCCTACGGGATAAAACTAAAAATAATAAAAAAGTGAAAAAAATTTTAAAAAAGTGCTTGCATTTATATTCTACTAGGAGCATACTTATAAACAATCCGACCACGAAAGCGGTTGGATAGAAACCGAAATAATGATAATTATTTCTGTTTCTAAGACTAGGTAAGACGGTCGACGAAGGTAGTAAAAGTTGATTAATCGTCTTCTAAGATTAAATTTCTTAGATTAACGACCGCTCTAGCAGGATCATTCTCCTAGAGAATCTTCCAAGGCACATTCCTCCCTCCTAGAGGTGGCTACTGAATTAGAGTTTGACAGTGTTAGCCCACCCGCCTGATACATCGAAGAGGAAGATAGAAGTTAATAGCCTATCCCACCCACTTCACGCTAGGTCAACTAAACGCGTGATATAAATACTCCCAGTTAGCAATGGCATGAGAGTATGAAGGCGCAAAGCTCAGCCTCAACAGTTAGCCCTGATAAGCAACGTTGATAGCGAGGTATCTAGAATTAAATCTTCTAGTTAATAACTACATGAGGCTTGTTACTTATTCGTAAGTAACTAAACGGTGATCCTCCCTCCTAGAGTGGTAGCTGAGTTAGAACTTAACAGCGTAATTCCGCCACCGGACATGACGAAGAGGAAAATAGTATCTATCCATTAACTGGGACAGATAATCTAATCCACATTATTCAACTCAACGTGTGATAATAACGGAAGAGCTCGGTAATAGAAATTCCGTTAAGAAATGATCTAAGAGTTCAAGACTAGGTAAATCAACCTGCTCCAAGAAACTGATATTGGAACCTTGAGAATTAAAGAGTCTCAACCAATGGTTGTTCTAGCAAAGGGTTATGATGAAAGTCATAATCATCGGTACGATCCTCCCTGATACTTGTATCACTGGCCCCTGAGTTAAAGTTTGACAGGATAAGCCCAGTACCGGACATGACGAAAAGGATGACAGCCTCGACGCTAATAACGAGAGGAAGCTGGCCACCAACATGCTAAGCAGTTCAAAACATGTTGACACCAAGAAGCACCACCAGCCATAAGGAACTTAACTTGGGTTCTGTTGCAGGGTGAAATCCCCTGCACAGTGTCACGGTTAAACTTAAAAGCGGGTCCTCGGACTTGCTTTTTTATTTGTTTTATATCAAATTTTAAAATTTTATCGAGGATTTGCTATTAAAAAGCACTCCATTGGAGCGCCTTTGATATTAGAATTCTTCTTTCTTCTTATTAGTGTATTGCCTTAATAAGTTTTCAGAAGCATGAGTTACTGGAAGAGTAAAGAATATACCCATTGCATCAGATTCTGATCCTAATTTGTCATAGAGGAATTCAAGAATTGGATTAACTAATTCTTCTTTAACTAAAATAAGAACTATATCTTTAACAGGGCTAACACCTAAACCATATAATTTAGTGGCTTCACCAGATGCGCTTGAGTTAGCAGGAATAACTGTTCCTCCACGCGCGCCCTTTAATTTAGCGCTATCGATGACATAGGAAGCATATCCTTCATTAACGATAGCTACGATATTGTATAATTTAATTTCCATTTATTCTTTACCTCCATTAGATAGAGCGATGTAATTAGATGCTCCAATAATTGATGATAATGGTATGACATAGGTCATGGATTTTTCTCCAATCCTAAGTTTGGCTATTTTATCTTCTAAGGCTAGCATCGCATCCTTTATTTGATCTTCTTTAATAATGCAGAACATTACTTCTTTAGTAAATACTTGATCTTTAGAACCCTTAGCCAAACAAGACATATAGGCCGTAACATCAAATTTTTCTAGCAAATCCCCAATAATTTGTTTCTTTTCTTTGGGTAATGTTATAACCATGAGGTATAACTTCGTCAAACCTTTTCTCTTCTTCATACTAATCATCAAACGATATGATAATCTTATCGTTTTCCTTTAACACTTGCTGTACTGCATACTTGGTTTTAATTCTATATGAAAATACTGATATAACACCAAGTATTTCAATTGATAATAAAGGAGATAGAGCCACTAATGAGACCACCCCAAATCCATAAGTTAGGATATAATCCGCTCCATTAAGAGCGAAACATAATCCGATAGCGATAGGTAAGATAAAAGATGAGGTAAGGGGACCAGAAGCCACACCACCAGCATCAAAAGCAATCGCAGTATAAATTTTCGGAATAAAGAAAGATAATACAAAACATAATATGTATCCAGGAATAATGATATATAAAATAGAGAACTTAAATATGACTCTTAACATAGTTAAAGCAATAGAAATGCCTACACCAGCTGCTAGAGCGATTAACATGCTTCTTTTTTTAACTAAGCCGTTGGTGGTTTCTTCAACTTGCGTAACTAAAATCTTGATTGCAGGTTCGGCAAGCACTGTTAAGGCACCAATAACAAGAGCGATGATAATAATCACAAATTCCGGTAGATTAGCTAATTCTGTACCAATCTTATAACCTATTCCAATATAAGTAGCGTCAACCGCGGCTAAGAATAAAACTAAACCGATATAGGCTATTATTAATCCTCTAAGTAAGATAAAGATTTGTTTAATAGGAGATTTAAGGAAGAATATATCAACCACAATAAAGGTGACAAATATCAAACCAATGGATAAACCAACGCTTCCTAATTTTTCCGTGAAATAGAATAAATACGATAAGAAGAAATTATCAGATAAGGTATAATCACTCATTTCATAAGCCATTGTTCCATTAGACATCAAAGTCAATAATAAGACGACAATTACTGGACCAATAGAAGAAAAAGCAATAAATCCAAAGGAAGCATCTTTTTCACTCTTTTGTGCTAAAACGGATGATACACCAGCACCTAAGGCCATCAAGAAAGGAACAGTCATAGGACCAGTTGTAACACCACCTGAATCAAATGCCATAGCGATTAAATCGCCTTTATTATTTAAAACAATTAAGGCCACTAAGGCGAAAGCAATCATATAGAATAAGCTCAATAATCTAATTAAATTGATCTTTTTAACAATCTTAAGAATAGCAAGAAGCATGAAAAATCCAACGGAAATCGATATAGCAGCGATTAATAAAGGTGAAGAGAATACCGATTTTGTTTGGGTGGCTAAAACGGTTAAATCTGGTTCTGATAAGGTAATCAAGAATCCAAAGACAAATACCGCTAATAATAGGAGCCAGACCTTGCCTTGTTTAGTTAATCCTTTACCTATCTTTCTACCAATAGGAGTCATCGCATTATCGGCGCCATAATTAAATAAAGCAATACCAAGAATGATAAAGATTGTAGCCATAGAGAAAGAAAATATTTCATAGTTTGTTAGATTAACCGCTCTAACGAGAACTAGAAACATAATCAAAGCGTAAATAGGAAGTACGGAAAAAGATGATTTTTTGATTTCATTGAGTATATTTTTAATTATTCTCATCTTATTTGCCCTCCTTAATCGCTTTTTCTTTAGATAAATGATACCCATTAGGTTATTTAATTTTCTAATTAGTTTAAAGATATTACAAGAGAAAAAATATGTTTTTTAACATATTGGCGAAAAAATCTTACATTGTTGTAATTATTGCAACAGATATAAGCATTTGATTTATGGTTAATATATCGCCTCTATTACTCCACATAACTTGTTCAAATTTTTTAAAATATGCAAATTCTACAAAAATATATGGTTTTTACGTGGATATTTCAATTAAACGACCATTTTTGAGTGATTCATGATTTTTGAAATTGTTTCAATGAAAAGAGTAATGTGCTATGATTTTTGTGTATGGATTTACTAACAAGCATTATTACTTTATTAGTTGGTATCGCTGTATTCATCGTCGGAATGAACTTGATGTCTTCCGGCTTAAAGAAGTCCACTGGTAAAGGTGTTAAAAGATTATTTAAGAAAACACAAAACAATCCGATGGCAGGATTAGGTATTGGAGTAGCCACTACCGCATTAGTCCAATCAAGCTCCACCACCTCTATTATGGTTATTGGTTTTATTGCTACCGGTATTATGACTATCTATCAAGGTGTCTCTATTATTTTAGGCGCCTATATCGGTACCACTATTACAGGACTTATCGCCTCGTTATCATCCTTCCCTATTTCTAAATATTTTGTCTTATTAGCGGTTTTAGGCGTCATTATGATGTTTATTAAAAAAGATAAGATTAAAAATATTGGTGAGATTGTTACTGGCTTAGGTCTCTTGTTCTTTGGCTTATCAACCATGTCTAGAAGCGTAAGCGCTAGCGAAGCTCCTGAGATGTATGAAGTGGTTACTAATATATTTAACGCGACTAATTTCCCACTTTTATTATTGTTATTTGGAACAATATTTACGGCATTAGTTCAATCTAGTAGCGCCACAGCAGGTATTGCTATCGTTATGGTTGGCAGCGGCGCAATTAATCTAGAAAGTGGTTTCTATCTCATGTTAGGAGCAGGTATTGGTAGTGTTGTTCCAACATTAATTGCTTCGATTGGTGGTAACGCTAATGTGAAAAGAACCGCGGCAATATGCTTATTTGTAAGAGTGGTAACTTGTGTATTAGCTACTTGTATTATATGGCCGTTTAAGCACGGGGATGGTAATTATGTTTCAGATTTATTCTTTAATATCTTTAACAATAATGAATTAGCCTTAGCCATGTTTGTAGTCACATATAATGTTATCTTCATGTTAGCCTTTGTTCCTTTCATTAAGCCACTTGAAAGATTATTTACTAAACTCATCAAAGATAAAGATGCTGAAAAGAAGAAACATGCTCTTAAATATATCGATGATAATTTATTATCTTCTCCTTCTTTAGCGATCATGCAAGCTAAAAGAGAAATTGAAAATATGGCTTTATTAGCTAAAGAAAACCTCGATATCGGCTTTAATATGATGATGACGCTTGATTTATCAAGAGCGCAAGAATTAACCGATAGGGAAGATTCTATTGACTATATCAATAACGCTCTTACACAATATTTCATTAAATTATCACCAAAAGTTGATATTGATGAAGAAAGAGTCGTTGGTGGATATTTCCATGTTATTAACGATATCGAACGTATCGGTGACCATGCTGCCAACTTTAAAGATATGGCAATAAAAATGAGCGAAAATGATTTAGCATTTTCAGAAACTGCTCATGAAGAATTCCATAAGATGTATTCTCTTATCTTAGAAATGTATGATATGGCTATGCTTATTTTTAACAATAACAAAGCTTTTGATGTTAAGCGTATCCATGATATTGAAGCGGAAACAGATATATTAGAAGAGCAACTCAATAGCGCTCATTACAATAGACTTAAAAGCAATGAATGTCATGTGGAATTATCTCCATTCTATACATCTCTTGTTTCTGAATTAGAAAGAATTGGTGACCACTTAACCAATATCGGATATTCATTCGTTAACCCGACTGGTGATGATCCATTAGATAAATAAAACTCAATTTTTTGAATTTTAATTGATTTTTGCGCGCAAATATTTAATTTTTTATAAATTTTCTACTGGCTGTGTTTTTCCTTTATGAATAGTCATTATTAAACACGCCACAATGATTATTAGAGGAATAAACAAAGTAATGTTTGGGAAATATGATATGAGAAGATCTCCTTCAACTTTCCCCCATACGTAATAATAAAAAGCATAACAGGCTGCAGCGCTTAAAACAAAATTTAAAATAAGTAAGGCATATTGAATAGCCGTCCTTCTACCCTTCTCTTTATTTGGACCAAATATACCTTCATAAGTGCTAACCGCAAATCTAGATAGATTGGCGGTCAATGTCGTTGGAGCGTAACTAGAGGAGCCAAAGGTAGTAAAACTTCTAAATAATAGGCCTCCTCCAATAGCAAACAAGCAATTAGATAAAATATTAGGCCATGCGCTTTCATCAGCGTCATGAATAGAATTTACATGGATGGTTGGAATAGACATAACTATAAGCAATATTCCAATAATGATGGCTAATTCAATTATCTGATATTTATTTTTATCATCTTTAGCAATCTTGGATTCTATTAATCTCGCTAAAAATACACCAACAGCAAATAAGAATATTACGGGAATATAGATTAATAATCTTTTGAAATCACCATTTACAATGCTCATCATCGCATAAACAATATTTCCAGTCATCATCATGCCCCAGAAACCACGATAATATAAAGAATAAGCTTCTAAAAATCCTCCCGCAGCGGTAAGAATTAAAGCGATAGCAAATTCATAATTAAATACTCTTTTTTTCATAATGTTAATATCTTCTTTTTTATCTAATATGATAAACTTTAATCTAGGTCGTGATTTCATCGCCATCAGGTTTTAATCAAATCTAGGTATATTTATTTTATTATCTTTATTGCCTTATGCAAAGATGGGAAATTTATAGTCTTTATTTTAAAATACCAAATTATCAAAAATATTTATAAAACCCATCTAAAACGGCATTATTTTCTTTAAAACAATAAAAAACAATAGGGATTCCTCTCTATTGTCTTTTAATTTGATTAAATAATTAGAATACAAAATCTACAACTCTAACACCATCACCATAAATGGTTTTAAAATCATCTTTCATGGAGATGACATTGTAATTGGCATTAGTCCAGTCAGTATTAAGTTTAGTGATACGAGCGTTAAATTCATCATCGTTTTCTAAACGTTTAACACCATCTTCCACGACATTCTTTCTAGCGTGATCTCTAGCGTCATCATCAGCGACAAGCATAAATGCCGCGGATTTATATGTTGGGTTAGATAAGCAATAATTATGCATTGCTGAATCGCCACCACTATTACCGAAAGATAAGACAGGTACTTTACCAATTTCTTGAGCAATTTGTTTAACTTTGTTGGTTTTTAAATTCTTAATAATTAATTCATCGGTTCTGATTAAATGATCATTGATTGTATATGTATAATTAACACCATCTTCATCACCTTGGTTATCAGAAGCAAGAACGACATCCATGCCAATCACTCGATTTGGTTCAATATCAATTGCGTCCACTAAGGCACGGCAGATAAATCTATCAGAACCACTGACCACATAATATGTGAAATCATTAGCTTCAAGATAATCAAATACTTCTAACATTGGTTGATAGAAAGCACCGCCATTAGATAAGCCGACGAATCCATTAGCAGGTGTTTCGCCATAATCTTTAACATAATTATCAAATTCAGTTAAAGTCATTCCAGCGTATGCTTTGGCCGCAGCATTAGCATGAATCATATCAAAATGGGCTGGAAGAGCGGTTCCGTTTCTAACAAATTCCCTAATATTGGTTGCCGCTTCAATTTCGCTTTCACTGGCTAAATCTTTATAAGTAGGATCTTCAAGTACACGATATTCAAGCATATTATATTCAAAATATGATGGGCATAATTCTCCAATAAAAGTACCATCCATATCGAATGTAGCAATTCTATCTTCCACTGGAATGTAATTTTTAGAATTTATATTTGTTACATCTTCAACATATTCTTTTAACGCTGTTAATGAAGAGCATTCATTCCACAATTTAAAATATTCTTTATTAGTTGAGTTATTATTGCATCCGCATAAAGAAACAATGGTTAATATAGATACTGGTATCATTAACAATATTGATTTAGTTTTGTTCATTTTATTCTCCTCTAATTCAACAAGTTGTTGTTTATAGAATAAATATAAACTACATTGATAAGATTATCAAAGCCTATATGAAAATTTATCCTACTACGTAGGATGTCTAACTTATAAAAAATATTTTTGTCAATTTTGCCTTTTGCCACCCTATTAGATATTAGGAGGATTAATTCACAATGGC